>JASLBO010000013.1 GCA_030146605.1 Sphingomonas sp.
TCCTCGGGTCAATCCGCCGGACGTGATGTCGTCCAGCCCGGCCACCCCTAAACTCGCCTTCTCTACCAAGCCGGAAATCCTCGTTCGGTTTGGGACTACTAACGCAGATCAGGCGATACCGATCCCACAGCACCGTGCTCAGTAAGGAACGCTCAGGGTCGCACGCACCCCGGAATGCGCGGGATCGAACTGGATCTTCGCCTGGAGGCTGCTCGCCATCGCCCGGACCAGCTTGGTGCCAAGGCCGGTCCCCTGGATCCGTCCGTCCGCGGGCATGCCGATCCCATCATCCTCGACGCTCAGATGGAAATGCCCGTTCGACGCCTTTGCCAGGTTGATCCGCACCTCGCCGCCGCTCGCCGGGCCATAGGCATATTTGCACGCATTGGTGACGAGCTCGTTGACAATCACGCCCAGCGAAACCGCGCGGTCGGTCTTGAGCTTGATCGGCTCCGCGGTCAGCCGCAGCGTGCGCGGGGAAGCGGGGGTCGACCAGGTCTGTTCGAGCTCGGCGACCAAAGCGCGCAGATAATCGTCCACCGCGACGAATTCGACATCGCCCGAAGTGTAGAGCCGACGGTGCACCTGCGCGATCGCCTGGATGCGCTGCTGCGTCTCCATCAGCGCGCCCTTGGCCACGGTGTCCGAGAGCACCGAAGCCTGCATGTGGACGAATGCCGAGACGAGCTGCAGGCTGTTCGAAACGCGATGATTGACTTCGCCGAGCAAAGCCTCGAGCCGGGCGTTGCTCGCGCGCAACTCCTCCTCCACCGCCTCCTTGGCACTGCGCAGCCGCACCTTTTCCAGCGCCTGCTGGAAGCTGCTGGCGAGCAGATCGAAAAAGTCGTCGCCCAGCGATTTGACGACATAGTCGGCGGCGCCCGCCTTCAGGGCGGCGACCGCGATCCGCGTCTCCTCGGATCCGGTGACATAGACCACGGGCGGGCAATTCGGCAGCGCATGGAGCAGGTTGAGCGTCGCAAGGCCGTCCTGCCCCGGCATATAATGGTCGACCGCGACGAGATCATAGCCGCCGCTGCGCACCATCTCGACACCTTCGCCGCCGCTCGCCGCGAGGCTGACCGCGAAGCCACGGCGCGTCAGCGCACGCTCGACCAGCCGTCGAAGCCCCTCGTCATCGTCGATATAGAGGATATGGGCAGGCGCCGTGCTCAATCGGCGTCCCCGACCTCGGGCACCTGGATCACCGAAAGGAACAGCCCGAGCTGGCGGATAGCGTCGGCGAAATTCTCGTAATTGACCGGCTTGGTGATGTAGACGTTGCAGCCGAGATCGTAGCAGCGCTGGATCTCGACCTTGTCGTCGGTCGTGGTCAGCACCACCACCGGCGTGCGCTTGAGCGGGCTGCCCTCCGCCTTGATCCGCGCGAGGATGTCGGTGCCGCTCATGTCGGGCAGATTGAGGTCGAGCAGGATCAGCGCCGGGCCGTTCTGCGCCGGGCCGTCGGGCGCGTCGTACAGATAAGCGAGCGCCGAATTGCCGTCGGTGAAATGGTGGATCAGGTTCGAAATGCCCGCGCGGCGGATGTTCTTCTCGATCAGCCGGGCATGGCCTTCGTCGTCCTCGATCATCACGATGTTAACGGGTTGATGATTCGTCATTTTCACTCTCCCCCCGGCTTCAGCACACGTGGCAGCGAAAGCCTGAAGGTAGCGCCGCGGTCAAGTCCGGATGTTACTTCGATCAGCCCGCCCAGCCGGTAGGCGAGCGCGCGGACATGCGCGAGCCCGATGCCCTCGCCCGGCTGGTCCTGCATGCCCGAGCGGCGGAACAGGTCGAAGATGCGTTCGTGATCGCGCGGGTCGATGCCGCGGCCATTGTCGGTCACTTCCAGAAACACCCGGTCGCGCTCGGCATGGCCGCGCACCTTGATGATCCCCGGTCGGCCGGGCTGGAGATATTTGAGCGCGTTCTCGACCAGATTGGACAGGATCTGCTCGATCGCCAGCCGGTCGGTGGTGATGTCGGGCAGCGCCTCTGCGCGAATTTCCGCGCCGCTATCGTTCACTCGATGCTGCAGGCTGTCGATGATCGACTGGACCAGCGCGTCCATGTCGACTGGTTCGATCGTCAAAGTGCGCCGCCCTTCGCGCGACAGGCGCAGGATCGCGTTGATCAGCCGGTCCATCTTCTCGGTCGAGGTGCGGATGAAGCCGATCGCCTCGGGCAGGTCCTCGCGCACCGCGAGCCGCACCGGCGCCTCGATCAGCTCGGGCGCGCGCTCCTCGATCGCGTCGAGATGCGCCGACACGGTCTTGCGCGCCGCGTCGAGCTCGGCGGTGAACCCCATCACATTGACCAGAGGCGAGCGCAGATCGTGCGAGACGATATAGGCGAAGCGCTGGATCTCGCCATTGGCGCGCTGCAGCTCGGAAGTCCGGGCGTCGACCAGTGCCTCCAGCCCCTCGTTGAGCCGGCGCAATTCGAGCCGTGAGGCGGCAAGATCGCGCGTATAGCGCAGCATCACCGTCAGCGTGATCGCCGCGACCAGCACCAGCAGCGCGCCGGTGAGCGCAAGGATCGCGTAGAAGATCGCCAACGCGCGTGCCTGCTCGGCCTGGCGGACCGCAAGCAGCTTGCGTTCTTCGGCGATCATCACGCGCGAAAGCTCGCGCACCTGCCGGGTCACGATCACGGCGGGATCGTCTTCGAAGGCGCCCTGGGCGGCGCCGCGTCGCGCATCCTTCATCGCGATCGAGCGCAGCTGCAGTTCGCGCTGCCGGGCGAGCAAGGCACGCAACTCGCTTGTGCGCTGCGCCTGCCGCGGATTGTCTGCGGTCGACCGCGCGATGTCGTCAAACGCTCCGCGCGCATCGACCGAGGCGACGTCCATCCGCTTGCGGAAATCCGCGCCGCCGCCCAGCAATACGCCGCGGCGCGCGGTCTCGACCCGTTCGTTGGCGCTGGCAAAGTCGGCGAGCCGCGCCTGCACGCCCAGCGTATGCTCCACCCATTGGCTCAAGTCCTGGTTGCGCATCTGCAGCCAAGCGGTTGCGATCCCTGCAGCGATCAACGCGAGGAAGCCGATCGCGACCAATGACAGCACGCGGCGCGTGAAACGGGACTGGGTTTGCTCGGTCTGCTCAGGCATCCACGGCCTCTAGGTCCTCACGGTCGGGCTTCCAAGCGTCTTCAATGATGTCCGTGCCCCCTCGACACCGCCTCCACCGCGCGTGTAGTCCCCCGCTCCTATGGCCCGCGCCGCTACTTTCTGGCTTGCCGCCCCGAGCCGGTTCGCCGCCATCGGCAGGGGGCGCGTGCGGATCGCGCTGCTCGGCGTGCTCGTGTTGCTCCTGCTCGCCTGCCTGGCGGCGCTGACCGTCCCCGATCCCGCAGTCTCCTCCGGACCAGCCGCCAGCGAGTCCCACCAGACCGACCTGATGGTCTATGAGAATGTCGTCGCGGGCGTGAAGGGGGGCGGCGACTATTATACCGTCGCGACCGATACGATGCGCGCCGGCGGCCATCCGCTGCGCCCCTTCCTCGCCGTCCGGCTGCCTTCGCTCGCAATAGTGCAGGCGGCACTGCCCGATTGGGCGCCGGCGGTGCTGCTCTATCTGCTGGCCGCCTACGTCGGCATGGTCTGGAGCTTCCGGCTCGGCGACGCGCTGCCGCGCCCGTTGCCGCGTGTCGCTGCTCTTTTGCTGCTGATCGGTTCGATGCTCGCCTTCCTGCAGACAGGGCTCACCGCTTTCCACGAGATCTGGGCCGGACTGCTGATCGCGCTGTCGCTCGGGCTGCGCCGTCCCGGCCGCTGGCTCGAGCCGGTCGCATTCGGGCTCGCCGCGATGCTGATCCGCGAGACGGCGGTGGTCTATGCCCTCGTCATGCTGGTGCTCGCCTGGCTCGAGGGCGAGCGGCGCGAGTCGCTCGGCTGGCTCGCCGCGCTGGCGCTGTTCGCCGCCGCGCTCGCCGCGCACGCGCATGCCGTCGCGGGGGTCACCGACCCGCTCGATGCTGCCTCGCCCGGCTGGAGCGGACTGCTCGGCTTCGGCTTCTTCGTCAAATCGCTCAGCCTCGCCACCGCGCTCCATCTCCTGCCGGCGGCGGCCGCCGCGCTGCTCGTCGGCCTGGCGCTGTTCGGCTGGGCGGCGTGGGACGATCCGCTGGGTCTGCGCATGCTCGTTCTCCTCGCAGCCTATGCGGTGCTGATCGGCATTTTCGCGCGCAGCGACGCCTTCTACTGGGCGTTGATGGTGGCGCCGGTGTTCCTCGCCGGCCTCGTCTTCGTTCCCGATGGCCTCAGGGACCTGTTCCGCCCCACCCTCGACAGGCCCCGCATCACCGTGACAAGGGTAGCTCGATGAAGCGCATCCTGCTGATCGTCGGCGGCGGCATCGCCGCATACAAGGCCTGCGAGCTGGTCCGGCTGTGCCGCAAGGCGGGGATTGGCGTGAAGGTCGTGCTCACCGAGGGGGGCAGCCATTTCGTCACCCCGATGACGCTCGCCGCGCTTTCGGAGAATCAGGTCTATACCAGTCTCTGGGATCTCAAGGACGAGGTGGAGATGGGGCACATCCAGCTCAGCCGCGAGGCCGATCTGGTGGTGGTGGCGCCGGCCACCGCCGATCTGCTCGCCAGGATGGCGGCGGGCCTCGCCGACGATCTCGCCACCACCCTGCTGCTCGCCACCGACAAGCCCGTCCTCGCCGCGCCCGCGATGAACGTCCGCATGTGGCAGCACGCCGCGACGGTTCGCAACGTCGCGCAACTCCGCAACGACGGCGTAACCGTGCTCGAACCCGACGAGGGCGCGATGGCCTGCGGCGAATACGGCCCCGGCCGCCTGCCCGAGCCCGAGGCGATCCTGGCGGCGATCGAGCGCGTGCTCTCCCCCTCTCCGGGTGGCCCCGAATTCGTCGAGGGGCATTCCTTTCTTGCGGCGCCCGCAGACCGCCTCGACGGCAAGCACATCCTCGTCACCGCCGGCCCGACGCATGAGCCGATCGATCCGGTCCGCTACATCGCCAACCGCTCCTCCGGCCGCCAGGGCTTCGCCATTGCCGAGGCACTCGCCCGCCTCGGCGCGCGCGTGACGCTGGTGTCGGGGCCCGTCGCCCTCCCGACGCCTGCCGGCGTGGCCCGCGTCGATGTCGAGACCGCGCGGGACATGGCCGACGCAGTCGACGCCGCGCTGCCTGTCGACGCCGCGGTGATGGTCGCCGCCGTCGGCGACTGGCGGGCTCAGGCCGCTGCCCAGAAACTGAAAAAGGGCGTGGCACCACCTGTGCTCCAGCTCTCCGAGAACCCGGACATCCTCGGGCTTCTCGCGCGCAGCCCGCAACGGCCGGCGCTGGTGGTCGGCTTCGCGGCCGAGACCGAACACGTGATCGAACACGCCACCGCCAAGCGCATCCGCAAGGGCGCCGACTGGATCCTCGCCAATGATGTGTCGGGTGATGTGATGGGCGGCGACGCGAACACCGTCCATCTCGTCACCGCCGACGGGATCGAAAGCTGGGAGCGCATGCCCAAGACGGAAGTCGCCCGGCACCTTGCCGAGCGGATCGCCGATACGCTCCAACAAATCACGAAAGCCTGACATGCTCCCCCCGATCCGCATCAAGATCCAGCGTCTTCCGCATGGGGAGAGCCTGCCCCTCCCCACCTACGCGACCCAGGGCGCCGCCGGGATGGACGTGGTGGCAGCGGAAGATCTGACGCTCGCGCCGGGCGCGCGCCATGCCGTCGCCACCGGCTTCGCGATGGCGATTCCGCAGGGCTATGAAGTCCAGGTCCGCCCGCGCTCCGGCCTCGCGCTCAAGCACGGCGTGACCTGCCTCAACACCCCCGGCACGATCGACAGCGATTATCGCGGCGAAGTGAAGGTGATCCTCGCCAATCTCGGCGATGCACCCTTTGCGATCGCCCGCGGCGACCGGATCGCCCAGCTCGTCCCTGCCCCGGTCCAGCACGCGACGCTGGCCGAAGTGGAATCGCTCGACAAGACCGCGCGCGGCGCCGGCGGCTTCGGCTCCACCGGAACGCGATGAGCCTCAGCGACACCCAGCTCGATCGTTACGCCCGGCACATCGTGCTGCGCGAAGTGGGCGGGGCCGGGCAGATGCGGCTGCTGCAGAGCCATGTCCTGCTGATCGGCGCCGGCGGGATCGGCTCGCCGGCAATCCAGTATCTCGCCGCAGCCGGGGTCGGCCGGATCAGCGTGATCGACGACGACGCGGTCGCGCTGTCCAATCTCCAGCGCCAGACGCTCTACGGCACCGATCAGATCGGCATGCCCAAGGTCGCCGCCGCGGCCGCAGCCGTCGCAAGGCTCAACCCCGACATCCGCTTCGACGCGATCGGCGAACGCGTCGGCGCGGGCAACGTCGCGCGCCTGCTCCAGTCGCTTGCCCCCGACGCGATCCTCGACGGCTCGGACAATTTCGCGACGCGGCTCGCCGTGGCGGATGCCGCGCTCGCCGCCCGCATCCCGCTGGTCTCCGCCGCCGTCGCCGAATTCGAAGGCCAGCTCGGCACCTTCCGCGGCTGGGAGCCGGACAAGCCCTGTTACCGTTGCTTCGTCGGCGCCGATCCCGAGCGGCCCGAGGCGACCTGCGCCGAGCAAGGCGTGCTCGGCGCGCTCACCGGCGTGATGGGCAGCCTCGCCGCGCTGGAGGCGATCCGCGCCTGTGCGCCGTTCGGCGAGGACAGCGCGGGCAAACTGCTGCTGGTCGATGCGCTGTCGCTGCGTTTCCGCACGCTCGCGCTGCCCAGGGACCCGGGCTGCCTGGCCTGTTCGGGCCTTCAGACCGGGTCGAGTTCCAGCGGGACCATGCCCCAGCCGTCGAACGCATAGGCTTTGGGCTCGAGCACGAACGCCTCCGCCGCTATCGTCTGCGGCGCGAGGATATGTTCCTCCGCCGCGTCTTCCTCGTCCCTCTTCGGCTCTTGCACGGCCGTAACTCCCTGTATCGATCGGGCTGATTAGCCCATTCTTCACCATGATGGGAGTCCCCGCCGCACGGCCCGTCCTTGACAGGCCTCCGCTGAGCCGCTGGTAACCTTTGTCGGCTACCCGACCCTTCATCAACGGCACAGCAGGCAGGAGCGATATGACGAGCGAAGGCAAGCGGGTTCTGGTCACCGGATCGGCGGGATTCATCGGCTTCCACACCTGCAGCAAGCTGCTCCAGCAGGGCGCGACCGTGCTCGGGGTAGACAATTTCTCGGCTTATTACGATGTCGCGCTCAAGGAAGCGCGCACCGATATTCTCGGCAATCATGCCGAATTCTCGCTCGCCCGCGTGTCGATCGAGGACAATGACGCGTTCGCCGCCGCCTGGACCGGGTTCAAGCCCGACACCGTGATCCACCTCGCCGCACAGGCCGGCGTGCGCTATTCGATCGACGAGCCGCGCTCCTATATCGGCGCCAACATCATCGGCACCCACAATGTGCTCGAGCTCGCCCGGCACAACCCGGTCAGGCATCTGCTCGCCGCCTCGACCAGCTCGGTCTACGGCGCCAACACCGAAATGCCGTTCGGCGAAACCCAGCGCACCCAGACCCCGCTCAGCCTTTATGCCGCCACCAAGGGCGCGACCGAGCTGATGGGGCACAGCTACAGCCATCTGTTCGGCACCCCGATGACCTTCTTCCGCTTCTTCACCGTCTATGGCCCCTGGGGCCGGCCGGACATGGCACTGTTCAAATTCGCCAAGGCGATGCTCGCGGGCGAACCGATCGACGTTTACAACAATGGCAACATGGTGCGCGACTTCACTTATATCGACGACCTCGCCGAATCGATCGTCCGCCTGACCGACGCGATCCCGGGCCGCGAACCGGTCGAAGGCGACAGTCTGTCCCCCGTCGCGCCGTTCCGCAGCGTCAATATCGGCAATGGCCAGCCGACCCCGCTAATGGAATATATCGGCGCGCTCGAGGCGGCGCTGGGCCGGACCGCGATCAAGAACTATCTGCCGATGCAGCAAGGCGACGTCCCCGCCACCGAAGCCTCGTCCGAATTGCTCCGCCGCCTCACCGGCTATGCGCCGTCGACGCCGCCCGCCACCGGCGTGGCGCGCTTCGTCGACTGGTATCTCGAGCATTATCGAGTCTGAAACCCCCGCCGGGCGATATCGGGCCGCAAAGGCACCATCGCAGACGGGGACCCAGATGAGTATCGAATGGCCGGCGCACGGATTGAAGCTCCAGGCGCGTATCGAGAGCGGCACCGCGAAGATCGGCGTGATCGGCATGGGCTATGTCGGCCTGCCGCTCGCAATGGCGTTTTGCGAGGCCGAGTGTCCGGTGCTCGCCATCGACCTCGACGACGCCAAGATCGACGCGCTCAAGGCCGGCCGGAGCTACATCAAGCATATCGAGGGTGCACGCATCGCCCCGCAGGTCGAGGCGAAGCGGCTCGACGCCACCTCCGACCTCAGCCGGCTCGGCGAGGCCGATGTCCTGCTGATCTGCGTCCCCACTCCGCTGTCGCGCCATCTCGAGCCCGACCTCAAATATGTCGAGGCGACCACCGCGGCGATCGCGAAGACGCTGCGCAAGGGCCAGCTCGTCATCCTCGAATCGACCACCTATCCCGGCACCACCCGCGAAGTGATGCAGCCGATCCTCGAGGCGGGCGGGCTGATCGCCGGCAAGGACTTCTTCCTCGCTTACTCCCCCGAGCGCGAGGACCCGGGCAACCCTACCTATTCGACCACCCAGATCCCCAAGGTGGTGGGCGCCGACGACAAGGTCTCGGCCGATCTTGCGCTCGCGCTCTACAAGCATGTCGTGCCGCAGACGATCGCGGTGTCCTCCGCCGCCACCGCGGAGGCGGTCAAGATCACCGAGAACGTCTTCCGCGCAGTCAACATCGCCCTGGTCAACGAACTCAAGCTGATCTTCACCGCGATGGACATCGACGTGTGGGAAGTGATCGACGCCGCCAAGACCAAGCCGTTCGGTTTCATGCCCTTCTATCCGGGCCCCGGGCTCGGCGGGCACTGTATCCCGATCGACCCCTTCTATCTCACCTGGAAGGCGCGCGAATATAACCAGCACACCAAATTCATCGAGCTGGCCGGCCAGATCAACGCCGATATGCCGCAGCATGTCGTGCGGGTGATGGCGGACACGCTCGACGCGCGCTTCGGCCGGGGCCTGCGCGGCGCGCGCATCCTCGTGCTCGGCGTCGCGTACAAGAAGAATGTCGACGACATTCGCGAGAGCCCGTCGCTCCGCCTGATGGAGATGATCGAGGCACGCGGTGCCACCGCCGACTTCCACGATCCGCATGTCGCCCAGATCAACGGCACCCGCGAGCACCCGACGCTCAACTATCGCGACGGCGTGGCATGGGATCCGGCGGTGATCGCCGGCTATGACGCGGTGCTGATCGCCACCGACCACGACGCCGTCGATTATGCCGTTTTGGTCGAGGCCGCACCGCTGGTGATCGACACGCGCAACGCGTGCGGCAAGGCCGGGATCGTCAGCGAAAAGGTGGTGCGCGCCTGATCGGGTTCACCTCTCGCAGAGCTTCAATTCACGCATTCGCGAATGGGTTGACGGCGATGAGGACGGCCGTGGTGATCGCGATCGAGGCGCAGAACAGCACCACCATCGTACGAACCCGCAGCAGGCAACTGGCATCCGGCATTTTCACGCATCCTGAACGGCTGAGACAAAGCTGAGGCGACCGGAGTTTCGCGTCGGGAGCTCTGATCGGCTCTTCGTTGCGGGTGCCTACCCTGCGGCGTTCATTCGGCATATGATCCACCCGCCGGATATCTTGATCGAGATGCCGGAACCCGTCCCCGGCCGAGGGCTGGCGGCCGGCCGTTCGATCCCTCCGCCAAGGGGAGGATCAGGAGTGCCGATCAGCCGGCGTCCGCCTCCGCCAACTCCACGACCTCGAATTCGTATCGCTCCCAGCCGCGTTGCTTCGCAGCATCGGCGGTGGCGGCCTTCTTGCCCGCCGCCTCGCGGAGGGATCTGGCGTGCCCCCAGAATATCTCGGTTCGCCCGCCGCCCAGATGCGCGACGATGCGCCAGTAATGCGTGAACGGCGCCGCGGTCGGCCCGATCGTCTTGACGTAACCATCGCCGAGCGTGGCCGTGAGGTAGCGCTTCTTCTTCGCCATGCCCGAGCCGATAGCCGATCGCGCAGGGCTTGTGGAATCGGCCGCTCTGAATCCCCACATAGCCGCCGGAACGGAGATTTCGCATGACCCAGTATCGCAAAACCGACGAAGCCATCGCTGCTCTCTCTCCTGAGGAATATCGCGTCACCCAGCAGAGCGGCACCGAACGTCCAGGCACCGGCAAATATCTGAACAACAAGGAACCCGGCATTTACGTCGACGTGGTCTCCGGCGAGCCGCTATTCGCTTCCTCGGACAAATATGAATCGGGCTGCGGCTGGCCGAGCTTCACCAAGCCGATCGAGCCCGCCAACGTCGCCGAACTCCGCGACGCCAGCCTCGGCATGGTCCGCATCGAGGTCCGCTCGGCGAACGGCGACAGCCATCTCGGCCATGTCTTCGATGATGGCCCGCTCGATCGCGGCGGCCTGCGCTACTGCATCAACTCGGCGTCGCTGCGCTTCGTGCCCCGCGAGGCGATGGAAGCGGAAGGCTATGGCGCCTATCTCGATCAGGTCGAGCAGCCTGCCTGAACGCCCTTTGCGGCTTGTAATGTAGGATTTCGTCTGCTTGCCTCGGGCGGTCGGCATTGCCGGCCGCTCCTTGCTATCGCTGATTCTGTCGGAAGCCGTATCGTCCGCAGCGCGTACCCGTCGCGTTACAGGCGCGCGGGTGTCGCGTCACAGGCGCGAACGCGTCGCGTGGCGGTAGCGCATCTGGCGCGTGGCAGTCGCAGAAGTGGCGCGCATCTGTCGCGTGTATGGCGCGTCGCTGGCGCAAACCTGTCGCGAACCCGTCGCTTCGGCGCCAAAACATCAAAACCGTGTCAAGCGCGTCAACCGCCGGACGGCCGCCCGTCGAGGAACGCCCGAACCGCCGGCCCGATATCCTCGCGCTCCAGTGCCATGGCGATGTTCGCCTGGATGAACCCGGCCTTGTCGCCGCAATCGTAGCGGGTGCCGGCGAAGGTCAGCCCGTGGAATGGCTGATCGCCGATCATCCGCGCCATTGCATCGGTGAGCTGGACCTCGCCGCCGGCGCCGGTCTCCTGCCCCTCGAGCACGCGCAGCACTTCGGGCTGCAGGATGTACCGTCCGATCACCGAAAGGTTCGAAGGCGCATTGCCCGGCGCCGGCTTCTCGACCAGCCCGTTCACTTCGGTGAGTGACCCGTCCCGCCGCCCCGGCGTAATGATGCCATAGCGGTGGGTCTGGTCGTCGGGGACTTCTTCGGCGCAGATCAGATTGCCGCCGACCTTGTTGTACGCCTCGACCATCTGCCTGAGGCAACCCGGCTTGCCGACCATGAAATCGTCCGCGAGCAGAACAGCGAAAGGTTCGTCGCCGACGATGTGGCGGGCGCACCACACTGCGTGGCCGAGCCCCATCGGCTCCTGCTGGCGGACATAGGCGATCGCGCCCGGCTTGAACCGCGTCGCATCGAGGACTTCGAGCGACTTGCCGCGCCCGGCCATCGTCGCCTCGAGCTCGAAGGCGATGTCGAAATGGTCCTCGATCGCCGATTTGCCGCGGCCGGTGACGAAGATCATCTGCTCGATCCCCGCCTCCATCGCCTCCTCGACGGCATATTGAATCAGGGGACGGTCGACGATCGGCAGCATCTCCTTGGGCATCGCCTTGGTGGCGGGCAGGAAACGGGTGCCAAGGCCCCCCACGGGGAATACGGCCTTGCGCAACGGCTTGATCATGCAGCTCTCCCAGGCAGTGGTCTTGCGTCGACGCATCGCGGGCTTGCCCGTTCCCGAAGACCCGATCAAGTTTGCCGCCGCAGCGCTTATCCGGCTCTTAAGCATCGCGCGCTAGGAAGACGCCATGTCCGCACCCAAGGTCCTCGTCGTGTTCGGCACGCGTCCCGAAGCGATCAAGCTGTTTCCCGTGGTCCAGGCGCTGCAGGCCCATGGCGGGATGGACGTCCGGACCTGCGTCACCGCGCAGCATCGCAACTTGCTCGATCAGGTGCTGGAGATCGCCGGGATCACCCCCGATATCGACCTCGACGTGATGACCCCCGGCCAGTCGCTCGACCAGCTCACGGCGCGGCTGCTCACCGGGCTGGGCCGGGTGCTCGATGCCGAAAAGCCCGATCGCGTCCTCGTCCAGGGCGATACCGCCACTGCGATGGTCGGCGCGCTCGTCGCTTACTACCGCAAGGTGCCGGTCGGCCATGTCGAGGCCGGGCTGCGCTCGGGCGATATCTACCAGCCCTGGCCCGAAGAAGTGAACCGCCGCATCGTCGCGCCGATCGCCGATCAGCATTTCGCCCCGACCGAGACCGCCGCCGAGGCGCTGCGCCGCGAAAATATCGATCCGGTCACGATCCACGTGACCGGCAACACCGTCATCGACGCGCTCCACACGACGCGCGCCCGGATCGACGCTGATCCGTCGCTCGCCTCGGGGCTCGACGCGATTGCGGAGCGCTTTGCCGGCAAGCGGCTGATCCTCGTCACCACCCATCGCCGCGAGAATTTCGGCGAGGCCATGGCCGGCATCGCCGATGCGATCGCCCGGATCGCGGCGCGGCCGGACACCGCGGTGCTGTTCCCGATGCACCCCAACCCGAACGTGGTCTCGGTGATGGACCGCGTGCTCGGAGACCGGCCCAATATCTGCCGGATCGACCCGCTCGATTACCCCCATTTCATCCGTGCGCTCGGAATGGCCGAAATCGTGCTCAGCGATTCCGGCGGGGTGCAGGAAGAAGCGCCCGCGCTCGGCAAGCCGGTGCTGGTGATGCGCGAGACCACCGAGCGTCCCGAAGGCGTCGCGGCGGGCACTGCGAAGCTGGTCGGCACCGATCCCGATCGGATCGTTTCCGAAATCTCAACCCTACTCGACGTACCCCAGGCCTATTCTGCCATGGCACGCGCCCACAATCCGTTTGGCGACGGCCGTGCCGCAGAGCGAATTGCGGGGATCGTCGCACATGGTTTCGGACTCTGAGCTCAAGGTCGCCGTTCTCGGCCTCGGCTATATCGGCCTGCCCACCGCCGCGGTGATCGCACGCACCGGCGCGCAGGTGCTCGGCGTCGACGTCCACCAGTCGGTGGTCGACACCGTCAATTCGGGCAAGGTCCATATCGAGGAAATCGACCTCGACGGCCTCGTCTCGGGGGTGGTCGCCCGGGGCAAATTGCGCGCCTCGCTGCAGATCGAGCCGTCCGACGTGTTCGTCATCGCCGTCCCCACGCCCTTCGACGAGAATCACGCCCCGGACGTCGGCTATGTTCTCAAGGCGGCGACCAACGTCGCGATCGTGCTCAAGCCCGGCGACGTCGTCATCCTCGAATCGACCTCCCCCGTCGGCACCACCGACAAGGTCGCCGAACTGCTCGCGCAGCTACGGCCCGATCTCAAGGTCCCCGGCCATTGCGTCGGCAGCGCCGACATTGCGATCGCTTATTGCCCCGAGCGCGTGCTGCCCGGCCGTATCCTCGTCGAGCTGATCGACAATGATCGCGTGATCGGCGGCGTCACCCCGCGCTGCGCCCGCAAGGCGCTGCAATTCTACCGCCGGTTCGTCCGCGGGGCCTGCGTCACCACCACCGCCAAGGCGGCCGAGATGACCAAGCTCGCCGAGAACGCCTTTCGCGACGTCAACATCGCCTTCGCCAACGAATTGTCGCTGGTCGCCGATCGGATGGGCGTCGACGTCTGGGAAGTCATCCGCCTCGCCAATCGCCATCCGCGAGTGAACATCCTCTCGCCGGGACCGGGAGTCGGCGGCCATTGCATCGCCGTGGACCCGTGGTTCCTCGTCAGCGCCGCCCCCGAAGAGACCCCGCTCATCCGCACGGCACGCGAAGTGAACGACGGCAAGATCGAGCATGTCATCGCCCGCGCTTCGACGATGATCGAAGCCGATCCGGCGGCGCGGGTCGCGTGTCTCGGCCTCGCCTTCAAGGCCAATATCGACGATTTCCGCGAGAGCCCTGCGCTCAAGATCGCACTCGAACTGGCACGCCGCTTCGGCGAACGCGTCGCCATCGTCGAGCCCTACGCCTCCGCTCTGCCGGCATGCTTCGCCGACACCGCGGCGAAGCTGATCGACGTGGATACGGCTATCGAGACCTGCGGCAGCTTCGTCGTGCTCGTCGACCACGAGGTGTTCCGCTCGATCCCGCTCGACGAACGCGCCGACAAGCAGGTCTACGACACCCGCGGCATCTGGCCCGACCAGCCCGTCACCAGTCGCGGCGAGGTTCTTCGCCTCGCCAGCTGATTGGCCCCTTCAGCGATGGCGGACGATGAGCGCCTGCCAGTCGCCCGTCAGGGGCTTGTCGCGCTCGCCGAGCCAGGCGGGGATCACTGGCCGAACCGACAATTTCTCGAGGCCGGCGATCTCGCGCTCGAGCGTAGCGACCCGATCGCGCCAGTGCGGGTGCGAACGGCTGCGAAAGATGCCGCCTGCCTTGCTCGGCCCGAAGCTGCGCCAGAACGCGATCGACGCACGCGGCGAATATCCGGCGTTCGCCAATAGATAGACCGACAGCAGATCGGCGCGCAGTTCGGTCTCGCGGAAATATTTCACATTGGCGCCAAATCCCGAAAGCAGGCCGAAATCGACCCCGCGGGCTTCGAGCCGATCGCGGTGATGCAGGATGTTGTGCGAGAATTCGTGGGCCACGGCTGCGGCAACCTGCTCTTCGCTATAGGTATCGAAGAAGCGCGCGCTGATCTGCACCATCGTCCCGTCGGCGGAAGCATTATAATCCTGCGCGAGCCGGAGCTCGAACCGGCTGCGGCAAGCCGGCACCGGCTGAAGGACCGCCTTCACCGTCGCACCTGCACGGAGCGCCTCGACCTCGACCGGCTGGTCGCCGGGCAAAGCGGCGATCGCCAGCTGCGTGGCGACGAGCCGCCGGGTCGTTCCGGCCTTTCCGGCGATTGCCGCGACTTCGACGCTCCCGATACGTACGAGCGAATCGTCTGGACGCATGCCCGCTCGTTCGGCCGGGCTCCCGGGAAACACACCTTCGACAGCAACCGCGGTCGCGAATCCGAAATGTTTCCGCGCAGCATCGCGCGACGACCCGTCGAACTGGTCGAGCGTATGGAGCTGAAGGCCCAGCCCGGGCTCGAGCCGGTCGCAGAGCGCGGCGTTGGCGGTGGCCAGCTTCCAGCCGATTCGCCCGAGATCCAGATCTGCCTTTCTGACGGCCTCGAAAACCTCGCCAGATTGAGTCGCAGCGGCCGGTACAGTCACGGCGCAGAGACAGGTGACCGTGCCCAGCCCCGCCATCAGGAAATTGCGGAGACATTGAGCCGCGAAGCGGAGGGAGCGTGCCATGCTCCCTTTAGGCATGCCCCACCGGTTACCGCAATCAGGGGGCCGGACAGCTGGCCCGCCCGCACATCATCCTTCATTGTTCCTTTCGGGCATTTCGCGTCACTTTCCGTTAACCCCCTTGGCACTAATGCTGCAGTGCGTTATGAAAGTGCGTGTGCTCACGACCGGGTCGCGCGTCGTGAGCAGAGAGTTCGGGTTAACCGATCCAGTGTTGCGTTCGGGCAACGGCATCGTTAAGATTGTCGTGAGCTTGGATTTTGAGGTGTTGCCGTCAGCGGGCTCCTATGTCATAGGGGCGCCTGACGAGAGCACCGGAGCTCGAAGAGGGAGTAGAATAATGTTGTCAAAGCTTCTTACGGCAGCTGCAGTCGTCACGATGGCAGCGACGCCGGTTGTGGCAGCTACGGCCAGCCCGGCCGCCAAGCTGTCGCTATCGCGCGCTTCGAC
>JASLBO010000041.1 GCA_030146605.1 Sphingomonas sp.
GGCGACCGGATCGAACAGCCGCTCTGTAAGCCCCTGCGCCGCCTCGATCTCGACGAGCGCATCAAGCAGCACCGGATCATCGACATGACAGGGCCGCCCCGCCATCAGGCAATCGTTGAGTGCAGTCGTCGCCGAGGGACGGTGGATCGTGAGGGCGTCGTCGACTGCCTCGATAGCCCGCCGCGCGGCATCGATTGCCGCGCGATCGATCGCGCCGAACAGATGGAGTTCGACCCGGGTGCCCATCGCTGCGAACCGTTCGGCATGCATCGTGATCGCGGCGGTCAGGCTTTGACCTCCCAGCCCGGTTGATAATCCACTGACCAGAGCTTCATCGCCTCACGGCTCCTCGGCTTGCCCGTCGTCGCGTCGAGCGACAGCGTCGATCGGGTGCGATAGGCGATGTTGCCGAGGTGGCAAAGCGTCGTGCTGATATGGCCTTCGCGGATCGGCGAGGCGAGCGCGGAAGCGCGGCCACGGATCACGTCGACCAGATTGCCGGCATGGTAAATGTCGAGCGCACCCTCCCCTACCGTTCCGGTGGTTTCCGACGTCGCCGGGGCCTTGACCTCGCGGAGTGACTTGCCGGCCAGATCGAACAGCTCATAGCCGTTGCGATCGACTATTGCCGAGCCCCTGGTGCCCAGCAGGAGCACCCCGCGCCCGCGGCCGTAGCGCAACATCCCGTTGCAGCTGTTGCCGTCCCAACGGATCGTGCGTCCATCCGAATAGACGAGATCCATCGAGAGCGTGTCGTACATCTCCCAATCGTCGTCGCGGAAGAACTGGCGCGAGCCGCGCGCGGTTACCTTGTCGGGGAAGGCCAGGCCCATCGCCCAGCGTGCCACGTCGAGTTCGTGCATCGCATTGTTGCAAGTCTCGCCGGTGCCGTATTTCCAGAACCAGTGCCAGTTATAGGGAACCAGATTGGAGCGATACGGTCCGCGCGGGCGCGGCCCCTGCCACAGGTCCCAGTCGAGATGCGGCGGCGGCGCGGTCTCGTGCCCGCGGCCGATCGACACCCGGTTGTTCGCGTACCAGGTCTGGGCTTCATAGACGTTGCCGAGTTCACCCGCTTTGACGAGCGCGACGAGTTCCTGCGTCTCGGCGCTCGAGCGCTGCTGGTTGCCGACCTGGAGCTGCCGCCCGGTGCGTTGCTGGGCGGCGATCAGCGCCTCGCCCTCCGCGGGTGCCATGCCGATCGGCTTTTCGAGATAGACGTGGTGGCCCGAGTCCATTGCATCGATGCCGAGCTTGGCATGCCAGTGATCGGGGGTGGCGACGGTGACGATGTCGACTGCCTTGCGATCGAACAGCCGGCGATAGTCGCGCTCTGTCTGCGGCCCCGCATGCCCTTTGGCGGCGAACTCGCCCGCACGCTTCGCCAGCACTTTCGAATCCACGTCGACGAAGTGGCTGACCTCGACATTTGGGAGTTTCGTGAAGGCGCTCATATGCGCCTGCCCGCGTCCATTCACCCCGACGACGGCGACACGCAACCGATCGTTGGCGCCCTTGATACGTGCATAGCTGCGCGCGCTCATCGCCGTCCCGACGATCGCACCCGCACCTTTAATCAGCGTCCGGCGGTCGAGCATCTCCATCCCCTCAAAGCGCGCGCAACTTGATCGACCGGTATTCGACGCGGTCGCCATGGTCCTGGAGCAAGATCGGGCTCTGCGCGGCCTCGCCGAATTCGGCGCGTCCGGCGAACTTGCTCTGCGCCACCAGTGCGCGGAATTCGGGCGAGCCGCGCTCGAATTCGACGACCTTGAAGCCGTTCAGCCAATGCTCGACATGGCGCCCGCGCATGACGATCACCGCCCGGTTCCATTCGCCGGGCGGGTTGATCCGTTTGCCGGGGCTGTCCGGGTCCGAAAGGTTGCGCGCGGGGATCAGATCGTAGAGCGAGGCGAGCGTGCGGTTACCGTCCCGCCCCATCTTGGCGTCAGGATGTCGGGCATCGTCGAGCAGCTGATATTCGAGACCGGCCGTCGAGCCCTTGCCGTCGAGGCGGTATTTGATGCCGCTGTTCGCGCCCGGCGCGATACGGAAGTCGATCGACAGCTCGAAATCGCGATAGTCGCGATCGGTCACGATATCGCCGCCGCCGCCATCGACCCGCAGGATGCCGTCGCCGATCGACCAGCCCTTGGCCGGAAACGCGCCGCCCGCGGCGCCGCGCCAGCCGGCATGCGTCCGTCCGTCCCACAGCAGCCGCCACCCGGCGCGGCGCTCGCCGTCCGACAGGCGGTTGGTCAGCCATGCCTGCTGCTCGAGCGGCGTCGCCGGCGCAGCGAACCGCGCCACGTCCTTGTTGATGATGCGGATGCCGCGGAACCGCACCTCGGGCGCCCGGCGCGCCTCGGCGTCGGGAATGGCGTGGACCTGGAAGGCAATGAACCCGCGGACGTCGGTATCGTCGACCAGATCGGCCGCCGGCACGCCATTGACCCAGGTTCGGATCCGGTTGCCGATCGCCTCGATCCGGTAGCGGTTCCAGTCCCCCGAGCGGAAGGTCCGCCGCGCCGCGTCGTTGCGCCCGAGCGTGTAAAGCCATTGGCGGCGCTGCTCGTCATAGATGCCACCGCTCCAGGCGCGTTTCGACGGGTCGATCTCGGCCTGATAGCCGAACACGACGCCCTTTCGATAATCGGGCCGGCTCTGTCCGCGGATCATCACCCCCGAGTTGAGCGCTGGATCGGTCTTCGCCTCGAACTCGAGGATGAAGTCGCCATAAGAAACGTCCGAGACGAGCCAGCTGTTCGTCGAACCCGGTGCGGCGCGGCCGACGAGCTCGCCATTCTCGACGTCGAACCTGGCGCTCCCTCCGGTGACGTGCCAACCGGCAAGGCCCTGTGCCGGCGTCATGTCATGCCACGGCGCATCGTTGGTCACGGCCGAGGACGGAGTGGCCGCAAGGATCGCTGCAAGCAGTACTAGGGGCGTTCCACCCATTGCCGCCCGGAATCCGGCCCGCCGGAGGCGCCGCGCTGTTTCTGACGCTATCATGACGTCCTCACCCTGTGTCTCGGGCGCACCTTTCCGGTGAGCCTATGGCGGTTTGATAGATCGTGGTCAGGCCACATGCAACAGGAATGTCAGGCGTTTTTGGCAGCGGCCACCTACTTGCGACGAACTGGTTATACCATATGCTAGCAGTAAGGTCAGACAGGATTGTCAATGTGGCCTGACCATGTTAGCTCCCGACAAATAACAAGCCGCCACAGCGGATGAAGACCTCCGGTGCAGCGGAAACTGCCGACGCCCGGGTTTATAGGAGTGGGGAATGAGGCACGATCGTTTCACCAGGTGCGAGCTGCTCGTCTCGGCGAGCCTTGCGGGGCTTCTGGCTGCGGCACCGGCACAAGGGCAGACCGCACCGCCGGCTACCGGCTCGCAATCCGCGGAGCCCGAAGCTGAGGAGCCGGAAATCGTGGTGCAGGGCTTTCGAGCCTCGCTCGACAACGCACTCCTCCTGAAGCGCGAGGAAACCGCTGCGGTCGACTCGATCGTCGCCGAGGATATCGGCAAGTTCCCCGATTCGAACCTCGCTGAATCGATGCAGCGCATTCCCGGCGTCGCGCTGTCGCGCGGCGATGGCGGTGAAGGGCGCAACATCTCCGTCCGGGGTCTGGGCGCGCAGTTCACGCGCGTGCGGATCAACGGGATGGAGGGCGTCTCGCAGGTCAGCGGCAGCGACATCCGCGGCGGTGTCGCCGGTGGCCGCTCCTTCGATTTCGTCACCTTTCCAACCGAGATTTTCTCGTCGCTGTCGGTGCGCAAGACCACGTCCGCGGATGTCGAGGAGGGATCGCTCGGCGCCACGGTGGACCTGCGCGCACCGAAGCCGTTCGATTCGAAGAAGGACTTCACCTTCTCCGCCACCGCGCGGGGCATCTACAACGACATCGCCAGGAAGGCCGATCCGCGCTTGTCGGCATTGGTCTCGAAGAAGTTCGGCGACACGTTTGGCGTGCTCGGCAGCATCGCTTATTCGAAGCGGCACATCGTCGAATATGCCTATTCAGCAGTCGACGTCCTGCCGTCCTATGTCGCCGGTCAGGCGCAGACCGTACCCACCGCAACCGGCGCGACGACCACGCAGAGCGTCCTGTTCCCCTATTGCACGCCCGTGGGCTATGTTTTCCGCGGCGTGCCGGTGAACAGCCCGGCAACGGGCTACGCTAATAGCGGCACGTCGGTCGGGGCCGACGCGAACAATTGCTCTACCGGCAATCCCCGTACCAGCACCGTGGCAGCCTATGACTATATCATGAGCCGTACCGGCCCGTCCGGGCGGCCGGGCGGCGGCGTATTCCTGCCCCGTCTGCCGCGCCCGGTGAAGTCGAGCCAGGAGCAGGAGCGCGTCGCCGGAACACTCACCGTGCAGTGGAAACCGAGCGACCGGACCGACATCTCGATCGACGGGCTTTACGCGCGCTTCAAGGTCGACCGCCTCGACACGATGCTCGATGCGCGCTCGATGGGCCGCACCGCGTCGAACAACGGCCAGCCTATGATGTCGATCAGGGACATCGAAGTCGACGACAACGGCTCGCTGATCCACGGCCTGTGGGACGGCGTCGACCTGCGCTCCGAGATGCAGGACGAACATTTCACTTCGACCTTCCGTCAGGCGAACTTCAATCTCGATCACCGGTTCAGCGACACTTTCCGGGTCTTCGGCCTCGCCGGCGTCTCGGAGTCGAAGCTGGAGGTCAATCGCCTGCAGGTCGCGATGGATGCGAACGAGACCGACAATTTCTCGATCGATTTTCGCGACGACCCCTCGATCCCGAAGCTTGGCTACGGAGTCGACCCGAGCAACGCCGCGATATTCCAATATGGCCCGCCGCTGCCCAATGGCGATCAGCGCGGACAGATTTCGAACTTCGATCGCACCAACACGATCGTCAACAAGACCTTCGAGTTGAACGGCGAATGGGAAGCGACGCCCGGGTTCAAGGTGCAGGCCGGCGGGCAATATCGCACCGGCGACTATACCCAGCGGCAGTTCGACCTGATCCCGACCCAGCGCCTGCCGCTAACCCTGCCGACCGGAACCTCGCTCAGCGACATCACCTTCGTGACGACCGGCATCGCCGACAATCTGGGCGGCAACATGCAGGACTTCGCCGCGATCGATCCGGACAAGTTCCGACGCGCAGTGAACTACGACAGCACCTACAAGTTCTGCGGCGTAGAATGCGCGAGCTATTATGCGACGGTGGAGGAGAAATACAGCTCGGGCTATCTGATGGTGAAGTTCGACACCAGGGACGTGATGCCTTTTTCGATCCGCGGCGACGCGGGCGTCCGCTACGTGCGCACCAAATTCCACACCGAAGGCACGATCCCGACCGCCGCGCCGGCCGGATCGCAATATCCGACGGTCGGCGTGATCTCGACCGTCGAGCGGAGCTATGAGGACTGGCTGCCATCGGTGAACGTGGCGATCGACATGACGTCGAACGTGATCGCGCGCCTGTCCGCCGCGCGCGTGATGTCGCGCGCGCAATACAACCAGCTCACGCCCAGCGGCAACGTCAACGTCGCGATCCGCACGGGCTCGTTCAGCAATCCCCAGCTCGAACCGATCCGCGCCAATACCTTCGACGCCGCACTGGAATGGTATTTCGCGCCGGGCTCGCTGCTCTCGATCGCCTATTTCTACAAGAGCATCGAGACCTATATCCAGACCACCCCGCCCGTGCTGGTGCCGTTCCGCGATCTCGGGCTTCCGGCGTCGCTGCTCACCGGCGCCGGCAGCGGCGTCACCATCGACGAGCAGTTCAGCATTACCCGCGTCAACAACACGCCGGGCGGGCCGCTCCGCGGGTTCGAGGTGAACCTGCAGCTGCCATTCCGCTTCCTGCCGGGCTTTCTCGGCAATTTCGGCGCGCTCGCCAACTTCACGCGGGTCCGCTCGAACATCGACTATATCGTGGCGGGGGGCGGCACCCGAACGGCGCCGCTGGTGGGGCTTTCGCCCGAGACCGCGAGCGGGACGCTCTATTATGAGGACAGCCGCTTCAGCATCCGCTCCACGGTCAACTATCGTGCGGCGTATCTCACAGGCATCCCGGGCCCGCAGGACAGCGACGCCAACGGCGCGAGCAAGACCGTCTTCGTCGACGCCTCGGCCTCGTACAACCTCAGCGACAACATCAAGCTGATCGCAGAGGTGTCGAACATCACCAACGAGCAGAACAACCTGTACACCGACACTACCCGTCAGGACCCGCTCTACACGTCCAATTTCGGTCGCACCTTCGCGCTGGCCGTCAACCTCCAGTTCTGATCTGCACGGATACCCTTGTCGAAACCGAATGACTCTTGCGCGCGTATATCCTCGCCTTGCCGAGCGGCTGAGTCCGGCCGGCACCATCAAGCGGAGAAGAGCGAGTGAGCCGGTGTTGATGACGCAGACGATGCGCTGGTTCGGCTCCTCCGATCCAGTGAAGTTGAGGGACATCCGGCAGGCCGGCGCGCACGAGGTCGTCACCGCGCTGCACGAGATCCCCAACGGCGAAGTCTGGCCGCGCGAGGCAATCGCGGCGCGCAAAAGCGAGATCGAGGCCGCGGGACTCGGCTGGACGGTCGTCGAGAGCCTGCCGGTCCACGAGGGCCTCAAGACCAGGGCAGCCAAGTGGGACGGACTCGTCGAGCGCTATTGCGAAAGCGTCACTAACCTTGCGGCGTGTGGCATCACCACCGTCACCTACAACTTCATGCCCGTCCTCGACTGGACGCGGACCGATCTGGCATGGGAAATGCCCGACGGCGCGCGCGCGCTTCGTTTCGAGATGGAGGCGGTCGCCGCCTACGACCTCTACATCCTGCGCCGCGCCGGGGCCGAGCGCGATTATTCGCCATCGATGATCGAGCGCGCGGAGCGCCGGTTTCACGCAATGGACGATGCCGATCGCCATCGGCTCGAGCGCACGATCATCGCGGGACTCCCGGGCAGCGACGAAACCTTCACTGCGGCGCAATTCCGCGACGCACTGGCGCGGTACGCCGAGATTGGCCCGGAGACGCTGCGGGCCAACCATGTCGCCTTCCTCGAGGCGGTCTGCCCCACGGCCGACCGGGTCGGAATCCGCCTTGTCGTGCATCCGGACGACCCGCCCTTCCCACTGTTCGGCCTGCCGCGGGTGGTGAGCACCGAGGAAGACGTCGCCGCGCTCTTCCGCTCCGTCCCCAACCGTTCGAACGGCCTATGCTTCTGCGCCGGTTCGTTCGGCGCCCGCCAGGACAACGACCTGCCCGGCATGATCGAGCGCCTCGGCGAACGCATCGGCTTCCTCCACCTGCGTTCGGTCCTTCGCGAGAGCGACGGCGTGTTCCACGAGGCAGCGCATCTGGAGGGCGATGCGGGCATGGTCACGCTCGTCGCGGCGATCCATGCGCTGCAGCGGCGCGAGGGGCGGTCGATCCCGATGCGTCCCGATCACGGCCACCAGATGCTCGATGATCTGGCGAAGACCACGCTTCCCGGATACTCGCTGTTGGGCCGCATGCGGGGTCTCGCCGAGCTGCGCGGCGTCGAGCGGGGAATCGCGCATATGTACGCCTGAGATTTCCACCGCCGCCGTTCGATCGCGCGGACGAACGGAGCCGTCAGCACCAGGCAAACTTCGACGAACAGCATCGGGGCTGCGCACGTCGCCTTTTCGGCAGAGGTGTGGGAGAGGCGCACGATTCCGCGGCCGGTGTGAACCGACTGTAAGCCGCGCCTTACGCGCCCGGTATTTAATAATTGGTCGTAGAGAGCAGAACTTTCATGCGAGCGACCTGTGCGACAGCCAAAGTGTCAACTCGCGTTGGAGAACATCCACCCACACAGTAGCAGGCTCAGACCTGCATTTGTCCATGCCATGTGCATGGCGCGAGAAGCGGTGGCTTAATGGGTCCGCACGAGACGAAAGACGAGTTTCGACGACCTATCGCCAGTATCGTATCGCGGTCCTGACAACGGGACCGCCAGTTCGACATTGGCCCCCATCCGCCTTGTAAGATCCATCCGGACACCGCCCCCGGCCGAGGCCAACGCACCCCCCCCAAATCCACCTTTGAGGTTCTGGACTCGGCCACCATCCAAAAAGGTATAGAGTTGTGCGCGACGCATCATACCGAGAGGCCTATCCCGCGAGTAGCGCAGCTCGGCTTGAGCCATAGCCCCTTGGTCTCCGGTTCGCTCGCTCCAGTCATAGCCCCTGAGGAAGCCGGTCCCGCCCAGGCTCGTCTCCTCGGTGATCAGCAGCGGTTGCGAAGCGAGCTGGCTCTGCGCCGCAAGTCGAACGCTGAAGTCGCCGCCGAGATTGCGCGTCCAGTCGGCCCAGGCGGAAAGGGACGTGAAGGTCCCATCGGCATCGTAGCGCGACGAAAGTCCATCGCGCGGTCTGCTGCTGCCGAGAATGCCCAGCCCTCGAGAGAGAGTGGTGCTCACGCGCAGTCGCCCACCCGCGAGATTGCCGTAACCGTAGAGCGTAAGACGCCCGGCAGTGATCCGATCGTGCCGCACCTTGTTGCTGTCCCGCCATTGGCGCAAGTCGCGAACACCCAGCTCGGCCTCCAGCCAGAGGCTTTCGGCCCGCCGCCGCGTGAGCGGTTGAAGAACGCTCGCACCCACGAACCAGCTGCGGCTCTCCAGATTGAGCCGGTCCAGGTAGGCGCCGGGCCGCGCCAGCGAGCCAGAGGCGGTCAGCGCAATTTCAGTGCCGTCGCGATTGATGCGCTTTGAATATCGTATGCGCGCAAACTGCAGCTCCTTTGGCTGCGTCGGCGTTGCGGACCAGGTCAGAGTTATCGAGTCGTCGGACGCAAAGAGACCGTTCAGATCCACGTCGATCCGCATTTGAACCGGGCCGAGAGGCTTGGTACCTTCATTAGAAAGCGCAACCCGCGCGGCAACCCGGTCCTGCGCTATGCGGACAAGCAAAATGCCGCGGCCGTTCTCGCGAAAGAACCGGCTGTTCGAAATACTCACGCCGTCGACATCCCCGGCGATCAACAGGCGGCGCTCAACCTCGGCGATCCGGGCAGGGCGTCCATCGGCAAGCGGCGTCAGCGCGGCGCGAACCGCTTCGTGGCTCGGGCCCTCAAAGCGCAATTCGTCGATCCGACCTTCGTCGACATCGACGGTGAGGATTCCGTTCTGAAGTCGCTGCGGCCCGATCGCGGCGGTAGAAAATGCCAAGCCCTTTTCTCGCGCGCGCTCCGCTATCGCCGTCGCGAGGGCCGCCAACTCGTCAGGCCCAAGGGTCTGACCGACCCGTGTGGCGAGGATGTCGGCGAAATCGCCAGGGCCTAGCACCTGAAGCCCCCTTAGTGTCACCGCGCCCACGAGCAGCGCCTTGCGCGAAACCACCGCTGCGCGGACCGGGTCTGCTTCCACACCAGACGCGGGCACAACTGCGTCTTCCGGCATGGATTCACGCGGGCCGCCGGTGGGTGCAACCCGGTCGAGCGCGTCCTGTGCCCGGGCCGGAAAGGCGGCCGCGGCAACTGTAAACGAAAGCGCAATGGCTGCGCGAAACTTCAGGTTGAACATTGTGCACTCGACTTGGATTAATTTTTTTAGCCGGCAAGCCGTTACGAAACGGTCAAATTCTCGCGACATTAACCAGCCTCACGAACCTCCTTCTAAGGATGGGAGCGTACACCCGAAGTCTATTCATAGGGTTTTTGCTGATGATTCGGGTCCACAAGCTGCTTTTCGGCGTGCTGCTGATGCTGTTTGCCAACGTGGCAGCCGCGCAGACTGCTAGCTGGACCGTTACGGAGGCCGCAGGCAAAGTGGTGGTTCGCGATGCGACCGGCGAACATGCTGCTCGTCGCGGAATGATCGTTCGGGCCGGAGCGACGCTTTCGACCGGTCCAAGCTCTCGTGCAGTCGTGGTCCGGGGCAAGGATTTCGTGACCGTTGCCGCCAGTAGCCGCATTCGTATTCCAACGGCGGAGCAGGCCCGCGGGAAATTTGCTGTACTCCAGGATTGGGGCAACGCGATCTTTCAGATCGAGAAGAAGCCAAACCCCCACTTTGGAGTGCGTACGCCGTATCTCGCCGCAGTAGTCAAAGGCACCACATTTTCGATCACCGTGACGGCGGAGGGTGCCGCGCTGCAAGTAGTCGAAGGAGCTGTCGAGACCTCGACGGGTGATGGTGGCGCCAGCGAGCTGATCCGCCCGGGTATTGTCGCATCGGTCGCAGCTGCGGACCGGTATCGCTTGACCGTTCAGGGCAAGGACACGCGGACGATCGACTCTCCCCAGCGGCCGCCCGGCGCCCCCGTCGCGCCGGGCACCCTCACCCCTCCGGCGCCTGCCGACGGCGATCAGGCCACGCCGCAGGCAGACATAAGTGAGACTGCGACGCCGAACCAGGGCGAGATCGCCGATGCGCCCCTCCTTGACACGCAGATGATTGCCGAGCCGATCGCTTCGCGGCCGGTGGATCTAGGCAAGGTGACCGACGGTCTTGTTGGCGGAACGAACGCCGTCCAGCTCGCAAGCCTCGATATCGCCGTCGCGCGCAACGAGGCCGTGGACAAGCCTTCTGGCGTGGAAAGCCCCGGCAACGGGAATGGCGGCACCGACACTCCGGGCAACGGCAACGGAAATGGTGGCGGAAACGGCAACGGCGGCACCGACACCCCGGGCAACGGCAACGGAAATGGCGGCGGCAACGGCAATGGCGGCACCGACACCCCGGGCAACGGCAACGGAAATGGTGGCGGCAACGGCAACGGCGGCACCGACACCCCGGGCAATGGCAACGGAAATGGTGGCGGCAACGGCAACGGCGGCGGCAACGGGAACGGCGGGACCGACACCCCGGGCAATGGCAACGGCAACGGCGGCACCGACACTCCGGG
>JASLBO010000153.1 GCA_030146605.1 Sphingomonas sp.
GGCAGCATTGCCACAACCGACGAGACGACCCAATCCCGGCCATTCAGCGGCACCTGGACCCTCCCCGAAAGCGGCCGCTCGTTAAGCGCGATTGGCGACGCGAACGGCGGCCGGGTTATTGTCCGGGGCGACGCTCGTCTGTTACGCTGGCGCATGGCGACGCAGCAACGCACGATCGATTACCTGATCGAACAGGCGACCGGCGCGGGCACCGTGTCCGCCAAACCGATGTTCGGCGAGTACGGCGTGTACGTCGACGGCAAGATGATCGGGTCGGTCTGCGACGATCAGCTCTTCGTGAAGCCGACGGCATCGGGCCGCGTCCATGCCGACCCGGTGTCGGACGCGCCGCCGTATCCGGGTGCCAAGCCGCAAATGTTGATCGAGGCCGACCGATGGGCCAATGCCGAATGGCTCGGCGAACTGCTGCGCGTCACGGCGGCCGAGCTGCCGGCACCCAAGCCGCGGAAACCGAAGCGGGGCACGTAAGCACCCGCGGCGGAAGAGACCCACGAGTGGACATTAGCGGCGGCTTAACCGCCTGCCCAACAGCGGACATTGGTTTAGGTGCTGCTTGGCGGCAGGAGCTGGGCCGATAGTGTCTGACGGGTTTAGGTCGCGGTATATAGTGATGGCTGCCATTCAGCGCGACCAATCTCGTCAGTTCGCCAACACGATCCAGGCTCCCGGTCCACACAAAGGCGTTCGTCACGTTCGATCCAGCGTCGCGTCACGTCGCTCACAGCCATCTTGCGATGAATTGCGATTTGTTAGTGTGTCTTCTTGTTCAATCCCCCACCGGCCGAATCAAGGTTGGACCCATTCGAGTATCGCTTCGACAAAAGCGCGAGATATCAGTACTCTCGGACCAGAGGAGACGGCAATTAACGCAACGCTGAATCGCTGGGCATTCGGGGCCGCAGCCATAGCGTTCCTGACGTCGACGCTGGCGCTCGTCGGCTATGCGACCAATGCCCCTGCGCTCTATTCAACTCTGAGTGGCACGCCGGCCATGTCGCCGCTGACCGCGTTCGGTCTCCTGGTGCTTTCGGTGGCCCAATTCGCTCGCCTGAGAGATGCTCGTACGGTCGCTCTGATGTTGGGCACCGCAGTGACGGTCCTGGGCATTGCGGCGTTCGGCGATCAACTCGTTCGCAATGATGACCTGCTGAGCCCCTGGATCACACGTCACCTGTTCGGCGCAGTGCCGGCACCTGGACGTGGGTCCCTTGGAACCGCAATATCGCTGATCCTCATCGGAATTACCTACCGACCTTGGTTTGTTGCGCGCCCGCACTATAGCGACCTTTCCGCGGCGGGGGCGTTCCTGCTTTCCATGCTTGCCCTCCTTGGTCAGGCGTATGACGCGGCGGACTTCGGCGGGTTTCGCATCTTCCGAACCATGGCACCTAATACTGCGGTGTCGGTTCTGGCCCTGGCAATCGCAGCGATCCTCTCGCAACGGGCCGGCGGATGGGCCAATGCGATCATGCTGGGAGGTCCCGCTGGTCGAACCACCCGACGCCAGCTCCTTTTCGGCCTGCTTCCGCCTCTAATGGGATATTGTCTGGTCGAGGCCGCAACTGCTGGCTTCTTACAGCTCGGTGCGGCGATGGCACTCCTTGTGGTGCTGACGATCACACCGCTTTTCTGGCTGGCCCTGCGCAGCGGGCAAACGCTCGCCGATCTCCAAGAAGAGCGCGAGAAGCGCCAGAACGCCGAGGCGTTGCACGTCGGCATGCTCGAGCAACGGGTCGAGGCGGCCATAGCCGAACGCGAACTGGCGCAGGAGGCGTTGCGTCAAAGCCAGAAGATGGAGGCTATGGGTCAATTGACTGGTGGTGTGGCACATGACTTCAATAATCTGCTCACGCCGATCATCGGGAGCCTCGACCTGATCGCGAGGCGAGCCAGCCTGACTGAGCGCGAAAGACGGCTGATCGAGGGTGCGCTGCAATCGGCCGATCGCGCCAGGATCCTGATACAGCGCCTGCTCGCGTTCGCGCGCCGTCAGCCGTTGAAGCCCGGCCCGGTTGACATTGCGGCCGTCGTACGTGGCATGGGCGACCTCCTGACGAGTTCACTTGGGGCACAGGTACGCCTCGAGATGAACCTACCGGATAACCTTCCGCCAGCGCGTGCCGAGGCAAATCAGGTCGAGATGGCGATACTCAACCTTTGCGTGAACGCGCGCGATGCGATGCCCGATGGAGGCAGTCTGACGATCGCTGTTGCGGAACGAACCTGGGACGAGGACCGACAGGTGGTTCTGGCTGCGGGGAACTATGTCGTGATTTCGGTGGTCGATACCGGGGTGGGCATGGATGCGGAAACGCAGCGCCGGGCCGTCGAACCCTTCTTCTCAACCAAGGGAATCGGCAAGGGCACCGGCCTGGGGTTGTCCATGGTTCACGGTCTTGCCGCGCAACTGCACGGTGGGCTGGATATTCAAAGTCAGGCGGGTGTCGGCACACGGATCGACCTCTGGCTGCCGGTGGCCAACGAGCCGATTCCAGCAAGTCCGGAGCCGGTCCAGACAGAAGCTGCCGCCGCTGTCGCTCACGCCGGCCGAGCATTGCTTGTCGACGATGAGCCCGCGCTGAGGTTAGCTATCGCGGACATGTTGCAGGAACTGGGGTACTCGGTCACCGAAGCAAGTTCCGCCCTCGAGGCCCGCAGTTTGATTGAAGATGGAGCGGTAATGGACGTCATGGTCACCGATCATGTGATGCCCGGAATGAGCGGAGCACAGCTCGCCCGGCTGGTGA
>JASLBO010000221.1 GCA_030146605.1 Sphingomonas sp.
CCTCAACGTGCTCCAGGGCGCGAAGATGGCCGGGGCCAACAAGATCATCGGCGTCGACATCAACCCCGACCGCGAGGAATGGGGCCGCCGCTTCGGCATGACCGACTATATCGACGGCCGCGGCAAATCGCGCGAGGAAACGATCGCCGAGATCCTCGCCCTCACCGATGGCGGCGCCGACTTCACCTTCGATTGCACGGGCAACACCCAAGTGATGCGCACCGCGCTCGAGGCATGTCATCGCGGCTGGGGCACCAGCATCATCATCGGCGTCGCCGAAGCCGGCAAGGAAATCGCCACGCGCCCGTTCCAGCTCGTCACCGGGCGCAACTGGCGCGGCACGGCGTTCGGCGGCGCCAAGGGCCGCACCGACGTTCCCAAGATCGTCGACTGGTACATGAACGGCAAGATCCAGATCGACCCGATGATCACCCATGTCCTGACATTGGACGAGATCAACAAGGGCTTCGACCTCATGCATGCCGGCGAGAGCATCCGCAGCGTCGTGGTCTATTGAGGGACTGACATGTTCAATCACATCGTGATCGGCTCGAACGACATCGAGCGATCGAGGGAGTTCTATAACGCGGTGCTCGGCACGCTCGGCTTTTCGGGCGATCCGCTCCGCCATATCGGGCCGACCGGGCACAAGCGGCTGTTCTACCGGCACGACGGCAATACGCTCGGCATCTCCGAGCCGATCAACGACGGACCTGCGACCTGCGCGAATGGCGGTACGATCGCGTTCAAATGCAGCTCGCCCGAGCAGGTGCGGCAGTTTCACGACGTCGCGGTGGCGCATGGCGGCCGCTCGATCGAGGACCCGCCGGGCGAGCGCGACGGCGGGCTTCTGGGCACGATGCATCTGAGCTATGTCCGCGATCCCGACGGCAACAAGCTCTGTGCGGTATGGCGCGTGCCGGCGTGAACGAAGTCGTCAACCTCGCGGAGCGGTTCGCCGGCTTCACCGAGCATTGGGCGCCGCGGCGGGTGGCGCGCTACAACGGCAACGACATTCGCATCGTCAAGGTCGAGGGTGAATTCGTCTGGCACGTCCATGACGATACCGACGACTTCTTTCTCGTCCTCGAAGGCGAGCTCGACATCGAACTGCGCGATCGCACCGTCACGCTCGGCCCGGGCGAGATCTTCGTCGTTCCCCGCGGCGTCGAACATCGTCCGGTCGCGCGGCGGGGCGAGGTTCGCCTGATCAACATCGAGCCCGGCGGCACGCACAATCTGGGCGAGGGATCGCCGCAGCGCGCGGTGGTAGAGGGCTGATGGTCCGGTCCTGGCTGCTGACGCTCGATTGCGAGGACCGGCCGGGGATCGTCGCGGCGGTCAGCGGCTTCCTGCTGACAAGCGGCGGGTTCATCCTCGACAGCCAGCAATATGCCGATCTCGACGCCGGCCGCTTCTTCATGCGGGTCGAGTTCAAGGCGGTCGATGCGCCGCTGGAGACTGCGGCGCTGCGCCAGGCCTTTGGGCCCGTCGCCGAACGGCTGGCGCTGAACTGGGACCTCTCCGACGCGGCTGCGCGGCCGCGCGTGCTGATCGCGGTGTCGCAGGGGTCGCATTGCCTCAACGATCTGCTCCATCGCTGGCAGACGCGCGCGCTCGGCGTCGAGATCGTCGGTGTCGTTTCCAATCACGAGACGCTGCGCGCGCTCACCGAGTGGCACGGTCTGCCCTTCACCTTGCTTCCAGCGGGCAAGCAAGCGCAGGAAGCCGCGTTGCTCGACCGGTTCGACTCGCTCGCCGCCGATTATCTGATCCTGGCGCGCTACATGCAGATCCTGTCACCGGCGCTGGTCGAGCGGCTGGCGGGGCGCTGCATCAACATCCATCACAGCTTCCTGCCCAGCTTCAAGGGCGCCCGCCCGTATCATCGCGCGCACGAGCGCGGCGTGAAACTGATCGGCGCGACCGCGCATTTCGTCACCAGCGAACTCGACGAGGGACCGATCATCGAGCAGGCGGTCGAGCGGATCGATCACCGTGCCTCGGTCGACGACATGATCCGCATCGGCCGCGACATCGAGGCGCAGGTGCTGGCGCGCGCGGTGCAATGGGTCGGCGCGCGTCGCGTGTTTTTGGGCGGCATCCGCACGATCGTCTTCCGGTAAGGACTATTATGGAAACCCTCTCCACCAACAAGGCGCATGGCGGCGTGCAGGGCGTCTACCGTCACGCGTCGACGGCGACCGGCACCGACATGACCTTCTCGGTCTATGTCCCGCCGCACGAGGCGGGGGCGAGGTTGCCCGTGCTCTGGTATCTGTCGGGGCTGACCTGCACCCATGCCAACGTCACCGACAAGGGCGAATATCGCCGCGCCTGCGCCAGGCAAGGCGTGATCTTCATCGCCCCCGACACCTCGCCACGCGGCGAAGGCGTGCCGGACGATGCGGCCTATGATTTCGGCCAGGGTGCGGGCTTCTATGTCGATGCGACCGAAGCGCCCTGGGCGTCGCACTTCCGGATGCGCAGCTATGTCGAGCAGGAACTGCCCGATCTGATCTCCGCCGAATTCCCGGCCGACATGGCGCGGCAGGGCATCACCGGTCATGCGATGGGCGGCCCCGGCGCGCTGACCGTCGCGCGGCGCAATCCGGATCGCTACCGCAGCGTCTCGGCCTTCGCGCCG
>JASLBO010000222.1 GCA_030146605.1 Sphingomonas sp.
CTCCTTGGTCGTGAAGAACGGCTCCCAGATCTTGCCGAGGATGTCGGGCGGGATGCCGGTGCCGGTATCGGTGATGCGGAGCGCGGTATAGTCGCCGACGGGAAGGACATCGTCGTCCATCTGGCGGACTTCGGCTGCGGCGACGCTCGATGTGGCGATGGTGAGCGTGCCGCCGCCATTCGGATTGGCCGACAGCATCGCGTCGCGGGCATTGACCGCGAGATTGACCACAACCTGCTCGAGCTGGCCGGGGTCGGCGCGGACCGGGCCCAGATTGCGGCCGTGCTTGACCTCGAGCCGGACGGTCTCGCCGAGCAGGCGCTTGAGCAGGTTCGAGACCTCCGAGATCACGTCGGGGAGCTGGAGGACCTGCGGGCGTAAGGTCTGCTGGCGCGAGAAAGCGAGGAGCTGTCGGGTCAGCGAGGCGGCGCGGTTCGAATTGGCGCGGATCTGCTGGATGTCGTCATAGTCGCTGTCGCCAGGCGAGTGGCGCATCAGCATCAGGTCGCAATGGCCGATGATCGCAGTGAGGATGTTGTTGAAATCGTGCGCGACACCGCCGGCGAGCTGACCGACCGCCTGCATCTTGGTGGCCTGGGCGATCTGGCGCTTGAGCTTGCCCTCCTCCCCCGAATCCCTGAGGCTGATCAGTACCGCGGCGTCGCCAAGCCCGCGCGCGCCGGCGATGGTGAGCGCCACCGGCTCGTCGGGCGCGTCGACGAAACGCACGGTCATCTCGGCGGACTGCGCGGCTCCGCCGGCGAAACGGCGCACGGCGTCGGCCAGCGCGGCCTTGTCCTCGCGCACCACCAGATCGATCGGATAGAGCGGCGGCGCGGCGGCGTTGATCCGGGCGGCGCGGGTGAACGCGTCGTTCATGCTGACGAAGCGACCGTCGCGATCCACGAGGGCGAGGCCGGAGGGCAGCATCGCAATGAGCGAGCGAACATGCGCCGAAGCGCTGGCGCCGATCGCCGGCGCCGGCAGCGCAAGATTGTCCTCGTCGAGCAAGGCGACGAGCATCGGAGCCTCTTCGCCGTCGAGAAACGGGATCTGGAGCACGCGCAGCGGCATGCCTTCGAGCCCCTCGCGCTCGAAGCGGACGAGCCCCATCGAATCGGTGATCAGGAAGCGGGTGAAGTCGCGGCCCTCGGCCGGCGCGTCGGGCGAGCCCATTGCGCGCGCCTTGAACACGCGATTAGCCGAGCGGACCCGCCCTTCCGGCGTGACCATGACCGCCATGATTCCCGCCGAGGCGAGGCGATCGCCGGTATGGCCGTGGATCAGCGCCTCGACCTGCGCGGCAAGATCGAGCGCCTGGATCCCGACGAAGCGCCACACCAGTGACTCGTCGCCGACTCGCTCGACTCGCGCAGAGACCGGGGCGCCATAAACCTGAATATTGTCGACATGCGCCTCGCCTTCTCGCCACGCGGTGCGCGCGGCGATTCCGAGCGCATCGACTGCGGCGTCGCTGACCGGCAGGCTGGGCGGTGTCGGCCAGCCAGCGAAGAGGATCTCGTAGCGGGCATTGGCGCAGACCATGCGGCCGGCGCGATCGGTGACCGCGAGTGCGTCGCCGGAGGCAGCCGCGAGCGCCTGCGCGACCGACCAGTCGGTGTGCGCCTCGACGATCGCCTCGCGGTGGAGCATGCGGCGCGCGCCGAGCAATATGCCGCCGGCAAGGATCCCCGCCGCGGCAAATCCGATCGCGACGGCGCGGTCATTGAGCGCGAACAGGATCAGCGCAGCGGCGATCAGCCCGGCAGCGGCAGCCGCAAACAGCGGCAACAGCCGGCGCGGCGTGGAAACGGGAGTCGGCAGGGTCGCCATGCGGCTAGCGATGTTCGGTACGAGCGCGCGGGTCAAGGACCGATCTCCCTCTCCCCTTGGGGGAAGAGGCGGCCGACGAAGTGGGCGAAAGGGCGAGGACGGGTGTCGACCCTCACCCCCTGAACGCCTTCGGCGACGGGCCCGTTCCCGCTCCTGCAAGGAGCGGAAGTTTAACTACCAGATCCGGACGCGCTGCTCGGGGGTGAGGAACAGCTTGTTACCCGCGGCCGGCGCGAAGGCGGAGTACCACGGGTCAAGATTGCGCACGACCCAGGTGCGCTGCTGCGACGGGCTGTGCGGATCGGTGAGCAGGCGCTGGCGCAGATTGGCCTCGCGGTAATTACGCCGCCAGACCTGCGCCCAGCCCAGATAGAAACGCTGGTCGCCTGAGGTGCCGTCGATCACCGGCGCGCCCTCGCCGCCCAGCGAATACTTGTAGGCGTCATAGGCCATGGTGAGGCCCGCCAGATCGGCGACATTCTCGCCGAGCGTCAGCGCGCCCTTCACCTTCATACCCGTCAGCGGCTCATATTGGTCATATTGTGCGATCAGGGCATCGGTGCGCTGCTTGAAGGCTGCGACATCCGCGGGCGTCCACCAATCGGTGAGGCGTCCTTCGGAATTATATTTGGCGCCCTGATCGTCGAAATGGTGGCTGAGTTCATGGCCGATCACCGCGCCGATGCCGCCATAATTCACTGCCGGATCGGCATTGGGATCGAAGAACGGCGGCTGCAGGATCGCGGCAGGGAAGACGATCTCGACCATGCCGAAATTGGCATAGGCGTTCACTTCCATCGGCGTCATGCCCCATTCCCAGCGGCGGATCGGCGTGCCGAGCTTCGAGATTTCGTCGTCATGCGTCCAGTTGTTGGCGCGGACGTTGTTGCCGAACGCGTCGCCGGCAGTGATCCGCAGGGCCGAATAATCGTGCCACTGGTCCGGATAGCCGATCTTGGGGGTGAAAGCGGCGAGTTTGGCGTGCGCCTTCACCTTGGTTTCCGGGGCCATCCAGTCGAGCTGGTCGATGCGGCGATCCATCGCGGCGATAACGTTCTTCACCAATGCATCGGCCGCCGCCTTGGTTGCCGGCGGGAAATATTTGGCGACATACGCCTTGCTGACCTCGTCGGAGACCGCGCCGGTGGTGAAATCCACCGCGCGCTTCCAGCGGACCTGCTGCTCGGGTGTGCCCGAGAGCGTGGTCCCGTAAAAAGCGAACTGCTCCTTGTCGAACGAGGAGGGCAGCACGTCGGCGAAATTGTCGAGGCTGCGGACGAGCAGCTGGTCCTTGAGCACCGCGAGCGGCGTTGCCCGAACCTGCTTCGCGATCCCGGCCACCGCGCTCGGCTGCGCGACGATCACGCTGTCGACACGGGCACCGATGCCGGTGAAATAGCCGTTGAAGTCGAAGCCCGGCGCCTTCCGCGCGAGTTCGGCCAAGGTCATCTTGTTGTAGGTCTTGTTCGCGTCGCGGCTCTCGACGCGCGTCCAGTGCGCCTGGGCGATGCGGGTCTCGAGCGCGAGGATCGCCTTGGCGCGGGCGGCGGCGTTGGGCTCGCCCGCGAGAGTCAGCACATTGGCGAGATGCTTCTCATAGGCGATCTTCGTCTCGGTGAGCTTGGCCTCCTTCGACAGATAATAATCGCGATCGGGCATGCCGAGCCCACCCTGCGAGAGATTGAGGGCATAAACTTCGGGGTTCTTGTCGTCTTGGCCGACATAGCTGCC
>JASLBO010000529.1 GCA_030146605.1 Sphingomonas sp.
CGGGCCGGTGCAGTTGACCCAGCCGCGGTAATCCTCGCGCTGCGGGTGGACTTCGGGGTCGCCGTAAACCTCGCTGGTCGAAGTGAGCAGGAAACGCGCGCCGGCGGCCTCGGCGAGGCGGAGGAGATTGTCGGTGCCGACGACGCAGGTCAGCATCGTATGCTCGGGATCGGCCTGATATTGCGGCGGCGAGGCTGCGCAGGCGAGGTTGTAGACGCGGGCGAAGCGGCCGGTGCGATACAGGATCTCGCGCGGCAGCGGGTTGACGATGTCGGCCTCGACGAACGTAAAATTGGGGTGGCTCTCGAGCGCCCGCAAATTGGAGGGGCGGGCGGTCTGCAGATTGTCGAGGCAGACGACATGCTCGCCGCGCGCGAGCAGTTCGGCGCACAAATGCGAGCCGATGAACCCGGCGCCGCCGGCGACGAGGGTGAGGAGCCGGTCATTGTTGTCGTGAGGCACGGGGGCGCTCCTCTCCTTGGGCGCGGCGGGGATCCGCGCCATTGCTTCGATCAGATGGGCTTCGAGTTCGGCAGCGCGGTGCGCGGCGGTATGGGCGTCGAGCACGCGCCGGCGCGCGGCGCTGCCGATTTCGGACGAGGGACGCGCCAGCGCGGCGATCGCCTCCTCGCTGGTGTCGGCGAGCACGATTTCGTTGCCGGGCTGGAACAGCGAGTCGATGCCGTCCCAGCGGTCCGACAGGATCGGGGTGCCGCATGCGCCTGCCTCGAACAAACGCACCGAGGGCGACCAGCCTGCCTCGATCATGTCGGCGCGGGTGACGTTGAGCGTCATCCGCGAGGCGCTGTAGAATTCGGCATGTTTGGCGGGCGGCAGATGCTCGATCCGCTCGACATTGGCGGGCCAGGCGATGTCGTCGGGATATTGCGGACCGGCGACGGCGAAGCGCAGTTCGGGGCAGCGGCGCGCGGGTTCGAGCAGCAGCCGGTCGAGCGTCGGCTGGCGATCGGGGCTGTAGGTGCCGAGATAGGTCAGGTCCCAGCGCTTGGGCATGTCGAGCGGGCGATAGGCGTCCGGATCGACCGAGCAATAGAGCGCGCGCGCGGCGGGCGAGCCGAAGTCGGCCTCGATCCGCCGCAGGGTGGGTCCGCCGGTGAACGAAAGATAGATATGGTAGCCCGGAATCACGTCGGGCGAGAGATATTCGAAGTCGCCGCGTGCCAGCTTGGCGAGCGTCACCGGTGTGTCGATGTCGTAAAAGGCCGTGACGCCGCGTGCCGTCGCCTGGACGAAGCGCGCGACATCGACGCCGTCGGGAACATAGGAGCCGACGATGACGGCGCCCGCGCCCGCGACTTCGCTGCGCCAGCGATCGAGTTCGCCGAGGTCGCGATAATATTCGAGGCGGCAGAAAGCGGGATCGATCAGGTCGCGGTGCGCGCCGGCATACCAGGGGACCTCGCGCTCGAGGAACAGGATCTGATGCCCGCGTGCGGCGAACGCCTTGAGCAATGCGCGGAAGGTGGTGGCGTGGCCGTTGCCCCAGGAGGAGCCGAGGCTGAGGCCGAGGACGACGAGCTTCATGCGGCCTCCGTCACGCGCTGGCGGTGTTCCTCGAAGATGCGGTGCACCTGCTCGCCGCGCAGCTTGTAGGTGTGCTCGGCGAGCACCCGGCGCAGCGCCGCCTCGCCGATCGACCGGGCGCGGCCGTCGGTGAGGATATCCAGATGCTCGGCGACATCCTGGCCGTCGCGGGCGACCAGCACTTCTTCGTTGGGAATGAGGAACTGCTCGATGCCCTCCCAGGCATCGGTGATCAGGCAGGCGGCGGCGCCTGCTGCCTCGAACACGCGGGTGGCGGGGGAGAAGCCGATATGCGCCATCGAATCGCGCGCAACGTTGAGCACCGCGCGCGGGGTGCAGTTGAACGCATTGTGATCGCCAGTGCCGACATGGCCGATCGCCCGGACATTCCCCGGCATCTGCTTGTCGTGCCAGCCATTGCCGCCGAGCAGGAAGCTGGAGCCCGGGCGCTCGGCGGCGGGGCGGAGGAAGAACTCCTCGATCCGCGTCTCGCGATCGGGCAGCCGGTTGGCGAGCAGCCCGAGATCGGCCGAGAAGCGCGGATCGGGGCGAGCCGGGTGGTGAGTCTCGGGATCGAGCGCGTTGTAGACGGGGACGCAACGTGCCGCGCCGAAGCCCTCATAGGCATGGATCACCGGCGGGCCGCCGCCATAGGTCAGCACCATGTCGAGATCGGGAAGGGCGCGCAGCACGGGGTGCGAAGCGTCGCCGCGCATCTCGTCGAGCGTGGCGGCGGCGTCGACGTCCCAGAATATCCGCAGTGCATCGCGCCGGCTCTGCGCGATGACGCCTTCGAGCAGCTCGCGATCGAAGACGCCGACGCCGTTGGCCTTGACGACGATGTCGGCGCCGCCCGCCTCGGCGAGTACCGAGCGCAGGCCCTGTTCGGTCGCGGGATAAACCACCGAGCGTGCCCATTCGGGGGGATCGATGTCGCGGTGCTGCTGGCGATCGAAGGCGTCGGGCTCGTAAAAGGTGATCTCATAGCCATGGCTGGCCAGCGCCTTGAGGATGCCGCGATAATAGGTCGCCGCTCCGTTCCAGTAGGAGGACAGCAGGCTCGATCCGTAGAAGGCGATTTTCATGCGGCGTCCTTGGCGAGGGCGGGGGCGAGGCTGGCGACGATCGAGAGGAGTTCGTCGACGCGGTGCGCGCAGCTGTGGCGCGCGCGGATCGTCTCGAGGCCGCTGCGGACGAGTTCGGCGCGAAGTTGGCGATCATTGCCCACATCGCGCAGGTGCGAAGTCATTTCGCTTCCGTCACGAGCGACGAGATAATCCTGCCCCGGACGGAACAGGCCCTCGGCATCGTCCCACGGCGCCGAGACCAGCGGGATGCCGCAGGCGAGCGCCTCGAACACCCGGATCGTCGGGATGCCGGGCAGGATCGTCGCGTAATAGCGCCGCGGCACATGCACCGTCGCCAGATGCCGGGCGAAGATCCCGGGCGCGCGGGCATTGGGCGCCCAGCCATGATAGTGCGCGCCGTAGCGGGCGAGCATCGACTTGGCCTCGTCGGGATAGCGCACGCCGTAAATGTCGAGCGACATCCCTGCGTCGCGTGCCGGGCGGAAGAGGAAGCGGCCGAGCTCTTCGGTGCGCTCGCCATCGCCCCAATTGCCGATCCAGACGAGCCCCTGCCGATCGCCTTCCTCGGCCGGCGGCTGGAAGCGCCGGAGATCCGCCGCCTCGTGCCAGGTCCAGACCCGGCCGCCCCAGCCCCATTTGCGATAGACTTCGGACAATGTCTCGCCGAACGCGAGCACGCCGTCATAGCCGGACAGATCGAAGGCGCGCATCGCCTCGGGATCGCTGACTGCACGGTGGTGGGTGTCGTGGAACAGCAAGGTGAACTTGCCGCCGAGCCCGCGGATCTGGCCCAGCCTGGCGACGAGATACGGCTCGTTCCACTCATGGACGATCACCAGATCGGCGCCGTCGACCATTCGCTCGAGCTGGCCGAGCGGCGTATAGGTGGAAGAGCTCAGCTCGGGATAGGCGGAGCGGTATGCATCGAGCCCGGTATCGCCGTGGTCGGCGAGCAGGTTGGTGAGGCTCCACGCCGCGTCGGGTTCCCAGACCTGGACGTCGTGGCCGCGCGCGATCAGCTCGCTGAGCACGCCGCGCAGGAAATGCGCGTTGCCGTGATTCCAGCACGACGCCAGCGAATGGGTGAAATAGGCGATCTTCATGCGGCGACCCTGTTGCGGGGAAGGCGCTCGCCGAGCAGGTCGGCGTAGAGGGCGAGCATGCCGCCCGCCATCGCCTGCGGAGTGTAGCGGGCGGCGCGCTGGCGAGCCGCTTCGCCAAGGCGCAGGCGCAGCTCGACATTGCCGATCAGCGACTCGATCGCATCGGTATAAGCAGCCTCGTCATCCTGGGGCGCGAACAAGGCGGCGCCGTCCCAAAGCTCGCGGAAGCCGGCAATATCGGAAAGCACCAGCGCGCAGCCGGCGCCCGCCGCTTCGAGTACCGCAAGGCCGAACGGCTCGAACGATGCTGCCGAGACGAATACCGGCCGTGCGGCAAGCTCGCGGCCGAGCGCCGCGGCATCGAGCTGGCCGAGCAAGTGGAGATGTTCGAGGTGGACGCGTTCGCCGTGCGGCCCGGTCGTGGCGCCAGCCGCGGCGAACGGCACCGGAAGACGCGCGGCGACGCGGTCGAGCAGTTCGGCGCGCTTGACCCGGTCCCACAGCCGGCCGACGGTTAGCACGCGATCGTGGAGCGCGTTCACTGGCCCGCTGACCAGCGGCGTACGGCCGTTATGGACGACCTGCGGCGTGCGCGGCAGGCCATAATGCCGCGCCACCATGCGGGCGTAGCTTGCCGTGGGGGCGACCAGCCGGTCGGCGGCGCGCAGGCCCTCATTCATCAGCCGGCGGTGCCAGCGAAATTCGCCGGCGAGCGGTTCGCCGGGTCTGGCCGCCTGCCACCATGTCGCGACGCAGCCATGCGTCACGGCAATCACGGGCACCGAAGGGGGTGCCGCGGCGCCCAGCGTCGGCATGTTGAGCTGGACGAGATCGACTCGCATTTCGCGTGCGAGGTCCGCAATCGCGGCACCGGCGGCGAGGACCGGCGCGGGTGAATCGCATAGCCAGTCGAGCGGAAGTCCGGTCTCGATCAAGGTCGCGCCGGGGATCGCGCGCGCTTCGGCACACTGCGCGGCGTCGGCGGCAGGGCCGAGCAGCGCCAGCACCGGCTCGGCACCCCGGGCGGCGAGCCCGCGCGCCAGATCGAGGCCATATTGCCAGACCCCGCCTACCGCATCGACCGTGAGCAGAACCCGCATACCTTCGTGGCTCACAGCGCGGCCACCTGCGCGGGCATGGCGAGGGGGCGCGAGCCGCCCAGCTTTGCGTCGAGCCCACGCTCGCTTGCCAGCCAGCGGGCGAGGCGGGCGACACCGGCGTGCCACGGCGTGGGTGCATCGAGCCCGAGCACCGACTGCGCCGCGCGCGTATCGGCGACGAAATAGCGCT
>JASLBO010000250.1 GCA_030146605.1 Sphingomonas sp.
CTTCGCCATCCGAATAGGTGTAATTGGCCAGAATCCCGAACCCGTAGGGCAGGTTCTGCTGGTAGGCGACGGCGAAACCCTTGACCTTGGCCGCGCCCGCATTGAACGGACGGCTGATGTCGTAGTTGGTGACCACACCGCGCGACGTGTCGAAATGCGCCTCGGACACGGTGCGCGTGAGGATGTAGTTGGAGATGCTCTTGTAGAAGACCTCGCCGGAAAGGATCGCGCGCGGTGCGAGATACCATTCCAGCGACGCGTTGAAATTATCCGATTCGTACGGGTCGAGATCGGGATTGCCGCCGCCGCCGGTGTGGATCGAATCGGCCAGCCAGAACGAGTTGGTCATGTCCGAATAATTGGGCCGCGCGATTACCTGGGTCGCCGCGGCGCGGAAGATCAGATCACGCTTGAGGTCGATCGCGATGTTGATCGTCGGCAGAACGTTTTCATAGGTCTTGCTGGTGGTCTGCCACTCCCAGTTCGCGGCTGCCGCGCACGTACCCGAAGTGCAGACATAGCCACCGCTCTCGCTGGCGGTGTGAACATAGCGCGCGCCGATATTGCCGCGCAGCGCACCCTGCTCGAAATTGATCTGGGCGTAAGCGGCATGGATATCTTCGGTCACGTCCCAATTGCCGGCGGCGAATTCGACCGCGGCGAATTGCGACGGGGTCGGCACCGCGCCGCCGCCCGGCACCCAGCTGCCGCCCTCGACATAATCGACCATCGAATTGCCGTCGATCTTGAAGCGGCCGGTCATCTGGTCGTTCACGCCGTTGAAGCCCCGCAAGTAATTGTCGGGCACCTGGCTTGTGTCGAACAGCGAGGCAGAGACATTGACGCCGGCGACGGTGACCCCGGCATAACGCTGGCTGGTCTCGTGGCGGCGATATTTGTAACCGAGCTGGAGGCTTTTCAGGCTGCCGTCGAACTTGAAGGTCAGATCGGCCTGGCCATAGCGTTCCTTGTCGGTGGTCGGCTTCTCGACGAGGTTGCCGCTCCAGCCCGGATCGGTCGCGAACGCCGCCGGGTTGCCGAGCACGTTGGTCGAATAGCTGATCGTGCCGGGGCTCTTGGGGGCGCCGCTGATGTCGACGGTGTAGTTCGCCCAGTTGAGGAACTCGAGGAACACCTGCTTCTTGGTGCCGCCGTCGGCATCGGACATGCCGCCCTCGACGTTGACGTTCCAGTTGACGCCTTCCCAGCCGATCTGGCCGTGCCAGGTCTCGGAATGCATCTCGGCGGTGCGATATTGCGCGTCGAGCACCGACAATGCGTTGGTGAACGAGGCCTGGGTGACGATCCCGTCTTCCACTTGCAGCGCGTTCAGCTGGCCGGCGCTGTTCCAGGTATTGCCGGGGAAAGCGTACATCGACTGATTGAGATTGTCATAGGTCGCATCGATGCGGAGGTAATCCACACCGATCGTCAGTTCGGGCACCGGCTGCCACTGCGCCGCGGCCGAATAGGTGAGACGCTCGCGACCCTGCTCGAAATAGGACGTACCGAAGGCGTTGGGGAACACTGCCTTGGGGTTGGCGGCGAGCGTCGTCGCGCAGGTGCCCGTGCACCGGCCCGTGGTGATCGAACTGGTGCCCGCGTCGTTGCGGCCGTTCCAGAAGTCCGCGGTAATCGTGCCATAGGCTTCGAGTCCGTCGCGCCGGAGCTGGTCCTTGGCGCGCTGGAACGAGGCGAGCAGGCCCAGCGTACCGCTCTCATTGTGCCAGCTGACCAGAGCCGAACCCTGGACGTCCCCCTTCTTCGAGCGATCGTTGTAGAGATAGCCGAGCGTACCGGCGATCGTGAACGGCCTGAGATCCAGCGGCTTGCGCGTGACGACGTTGACCGTGCCGCCGATCGAGCCTTCGTCGATCCGCGCCTCGGGCGATTTGTACACGTCAACCCGGCTGACCAATTGCGGCGCGAGCAATGCATAGTTGAAGGTGCGGCCCGGCGAGTCGAGGATGAACCAGTCGGCGGAGGCTACGGTCTGGCCGTTGAGCAACGTGCGGTTGAGCGCCGGATCGGTGCCGAGGATCGAGACCTTCTCGCCTTGGCCGAACTGGCGGTCGACGGTGACCCCCGGTATCAGCGTCAGTGCCTCGGCGACATTGGTATTGGGAAACTTGCCGACATCCTCGGCCGAAACCGAGTCGATGATCGAATTGGCATTACGCTTGGTTTCGATCGCCGCAGCGAGCGCGGCACGATAGCCGGTGACGACGACTTCCTCGCCATCCTGCGCCGCGGCGACAGCCGATGCTTCGTCAGCCGTTTGCGCGTACGCGGCGCCCGAGAACAGCGCGATCGCGCTCGCGGTGCCGATTAGAAGAGCCCGAATCCCCATGTCTCATCCCCTTTGACTGTCGACAGTGGCATGTCTTTTTTATACCAGTTGCATACCATTAACCGGACCATCCGTCAGACCAATGCGGTCGTCAAGAGGGATTCTTTCACTAATGTGACGGGCCCGCGCATTTTCAGGGTAGCATGTGGTCTGACATTGGTATTACTATTGCGTCGAACGCTCCTAAGCCCAATGGTGGGAACCGAAATGCCGCTGCTGGCCGAAAAGATACGACCCCTCGATGGACCCGGTGGCGGCCCGCTTTACCGGCGGCTCGAAGACGCCTTGCGCGATGCGCTGCGCGATCAGGTGCTCAAGCCCAACGAGGCACTGCCGGCCGAGCGCGATCTGGCTGCGGACCTTTCGGTCTCGCGCATCACGCTGCGCAAGGCGCTCGACACGCTGGTCAATGAAGGCCTGCTCGTTCGCCGTCAGGGCGCGGGCACCTTCGTCGCCAGCCGAGTCGAAAAGCAGTTCGCCAAGCTGTCGTCCTTTTCGGAGGATATGGCTGCGCGCGGCCGCACGGTACGCAGCGAATGGCTTGGCCGCTCCTCGGGCGCAGTGACGCCGGACGAAGCGCTGACCCTGGGGCTGAGCCCCGGCACGCCGGTCTATCGCTTCAATCGCATTCGCTTCGCCGATGATGCCGCGATGGCGATCGAATATTCGACGATCCCCGGCTTCGGTCTCGACAGCGAGGAAATCGTCGGCGCATCGCTTTATGCCGCGCTCGAGGTGACCGGAAATCGTCCGGTGCGCGCGCTCCAGCGGCTCCGCGCCGTGCTGTTCAATGCCGAGCAGGCCAAATTGCTCGGGATCGATGCAGGCGTTCCCGGACTTTACATCGAGCGTCGCGGATTTCTGGCGGATGGCCGGGTAATCGAGGCGACGCAGAGCTGGTACCGCGGCGATGCCTATGACTTCGTCGCCGAACTCGACATACGGGGTTGATAAAGTGACGACCAAGATGTTCC
>JASLBO010000281.1 GCA_030146605.1 Sphingomonas sp.
ATGATGCCGGCCGGGACCGTCGCCGCTTCCTCCTCCCCGCTAGCCGCCTTTCTCGGCCGGTTCTGGGGCGCAGGTGCGCTGCAGGTCGTCGCGATCTTCGCGGCGATCAGCGCGCTCGGGACGCTCAACGGCTTCATTCTGCTGCAGGGCGAGATGCCGTGGGCAATGGCGCGCGGCGGAGTCTTCCCTGCGTGGTTCGCCAAGGAGAGCCGCCACGGCACCCCGGTGCGCGCGCATCTCGTGTCCGGCGTCCTCGTGACGATCGTGATGGCGCTCAACTATACCGGATCGACGGCCGCTTTGTTCGCCGAGATCGCGACGATCAGCCTCGCCGCGGGGATGCTGGCCTATTTCGTCAGCGCGCTCGCGGCGTTCAAGCTGCTCGCCGGCGACAGGACGGCCGCCGTGGCGGCCATTGTTTCCGCCGGGTTCGTGCTGTGGATCATCTACGGGCTGGGCCTGCGCGCGAACCTGTGGGGGCTGGCGCTGCTCGCGCTCGGGCTGCCGGTGCTTCTGTGGGTACGGCGGACGCGCCTCAGATCGGCAGCAGCCGCCTGACCAGCGAGCGGTCGCGTAGAATCTCATGCGCGGCGTTGTGCCCCGGCGCGCCGGTGACACCGCCGCCAGGGTGGGTGCCCGATCCGCACATATAGAGCCCCTTGATCGGCCCGCGATAATCGCCGTGACCAAGCACCGGGCGCGCCGCCCAGAGCTGGTCGAGCGACATGTGCCCGTGCATGATGTCGCCGCCCACCAGCCCGAACTTGCGTTCGAGATCGAGCGGCGAATGGATCTGCACGCCGAGGATCGACCGCCGGAAATTGGGTGCGTGCTGCGTCACCGTGTCAATGATGTGCTCGGCCGCGGCTTCGCGTTCCTGGTCCCACGACCGTCCATCCGGCAGCACCGGCGCGAATTGCTGGCAGAACAGCGAGGCGATGTGCATCCCCGGCGGCGCGAGGCTGTCGTCGACGCTGGTCGGGAGCTTCATCTCGACGATCGGCGCCTTCGACCAGCCCTCGGCCTTCGCGTCGGTGAACGCCTTGTCCATGTAATCGAGCGTCGGCGCGATGATGATCCCGGCGGTGTGGTGCTCGGCCTTTTCGGTCCCCGGCAGCACGCTGAAATCGGGCAGCTCGGACAGCGCGATGTTCATCCGGAACGTCCCCGACCCCGCCTTGAAATTGTCCATCCGCCGCGCGAATTCGGGGGTCATGTCGCTGCGCTCGACGAGCTGGCGATAGAGCAAAGCGGGGCCGACATTGGCGGCGACCACCTTGGCCGCGATCTCCTCGCCGCTTTCAAGCCGTACCCCGGCGACCTTGCCGCCATCGACCAGCACGCGCGCGACCGGCGCCTCGAGGCTGATCTCTACCCCGGCCTCGACGCACGCCTCGGCCATGTACTGGGTGATCGCGCCCATGCCGCCAACGCTGTGCCCCCACGCGCCGTATTTGCCGTTCACTTCGCCGAAGACGTGATGGAGCAGCACATAGGCGCTGCCCGGATGGTCGACGCTGGCATAATTGCCGACCACCGCGTCGAAGCCGAACGCGGCCTTGATGTAGTCGTTCTCGTACCAGCTATCGAGGAAGCTGCGCGCCGACTTGACGAACAGGTCCAGCACATCCCGCTGCGCCTCGATATCCATCCCGGCGAGCCTCTTGCCCTGCGCGGCGGCGGCGATCAGCGCGCGGATGCCGCCGCCGGCATTGGGCGGAGTCTTGAGCGCCATGTCGCGCAGCACCGCGGCGACGCGCTCCAGCGCGGCTTCGTATCGAGGGAGCGTCTCGGCGTCCTTCGCGCTGAACCGCGCGAACTCGGCCCGGGTGCGCGCCTGCCCGCCGCCCAGCTTGAGATAGCCCCGGTCATGCGGGAAGAAGTTGCTGATCGTCCGCTCAAGGATCCGCCAGCCGCGCTCGTGCAGCTTCATGTCCCTGATCACCTTGGGGCGGAGCAGGCTCACGGTGTAGCTCGCGGTCGAATTGCGGAAGCCGGGGTGGAATTCCTCGGTCACCGCCGCGCCGCCGACGACATGGCGCCGCTCGAGCACGCGGACCTTCATCCCGGCGCGCGCGAGATAGAAGGCGCAGACGAGGCCGTTATGCCCGCCGCCGATGACGATCGCGTCGTATTCTTTCATTCTTCCCCCGGGGTCAGACGGTATGCGGCCGGCGCGACCAGCCCGGGGCGGGCGCACAATGCAGCCGGGCCTCGGGGATGATCGCGCGGACCCTGGCGGCGAAGCTGCGCAGGCACACTTCGCTCGCGCCGATGGGCCCCGCGGTGTAGCTGCTCGACGCCATCCCCTGCTGGACACGCTCGATCAGCCACGTGTCCTCGGCATTGACGACGCGGTTGATCCGCCAGTTGGCGTAGCGGACCAGCTTCATTTCGCGGCGCGCATCGGGCAGCGCGAACGCCATTTCGCGCAGCACACAGCTAGTCGGCGAGGTCGGCAGCCACTGCATGAAGTCGATCTGGTCGGCGTAGAGATCGAACGCCATGTTGGGCCAGAGCTTGTAATAGCGCCACTGCCGCTGGTTCGCCTCGGGCAAGTGATCTACCCGCGGCAGATGGCGCTGGTAGAATGCCTCCCACGGATTGGCCGAAGGGCGATCGACCAGAGTGCCCGACATCTTGTCGACCCAGCCCGACGCTTCGATCGCATAGCTCTTGCCGAACAGCCGGGTCAGTCCGTCATGCGCAACGGGAATGTGGAGATTGTCCGAATAGTTGTCGCCGACATTCTTCCAGTTCACCGCGCGGCCGCGGGTGCCGACGTCGCCGATCCGGCGCATCTCCTCGAAACGATAGGGCGCGATCTCGGCATCGTAGGGTGCCATCATCTCGGCGACCGATGGGCCATTATCGTCTTCGAGACGCACGAACACGAAACCACGCCACGTCGAGACCTGAACCGGCACCAGCCCGCTCGCATCCATGGCGAGCGCCGGATAGTCGCGCCGCATCGGCACGCCAGAGAGACGCCCGTCGAGCTCGTAGGTCCACGCATGATAGGGACAGACCAATTTCTTCGCACAGCCGGCATCGCCCTCGATGATCCGCATCGCGCGGTGGCGGCAGACATTGTGGAAGGCGCGGATCGTCCCGTCGCCGCCGCGCACCGCCACGACATTCTCGCCAAGCAAGGCGATCGTCCGCCAGTCGCCCGGCGCGGCCAGATCGCTCTCGTGGCACAGGATCTGCCACGACGGGCGCAGGATGCGTGCGGTCTCCACCGCGAGGAATTCGGCATCGGCATAGATCCAGCCGGGCAGCGACCAGTCGGCGTCGAGATCGACGTTGGGACTGGACGAGGATGCGGCGAGGGTCGCCATGGCCGGGCTCCGCAATTGCTTGTTGCACGATCGTATAATAAGCTTGCGGCATGAGCAAGCCCGCCTTTACCCGCGCCGAACCGGATGCCCGCCGCCTGTCGTTGATCGAGGCCACGGCGCGGATACTGGCGCGCGACGGCGCGAGCGGCGCCTCGGTGCGCGCGATCGCGCTGGAGGCGGGCGTGTCGCCGGGACTCGTCGCGCATCATTTCGGCGGGGTCGACGCGCTGATCGCCGCGACCTATGCGCAAGTGAGCGCGCAGGTTTCGGCCGCGCTCGATGCCGCGGTCGCCGCGGCGGGCGACGATCCGCGGGCGCGGCTCAACGCCTATGTCGCGGCAAGCTTCGCGCCGCCGGTCGCCGATCGTGCACTGCTCGCGACCTGGACGGCGTTCTGGGGGCTGGCAATTGCGCAGCCCGCGGTCGCCGCGCTCCACGACGCGCAATATGCAAGCTCTCGCGCCGAGCTCGAGAAGCTGCTCGCAGCGTGCGGACTTGCTCCCGCGGCGAGACGGCGCGCGGCAATCGCGATCACCGCATTGGTCGACGGGTTATGGCTCGAGCTCTGCCTGTCGCCTGCGGTGCTCGACGCGGACGAGGCCCGGCTGATCACCGGGGCACAGATCGCGGCGCTGCTTCGGTAGTCGGCACCACCGGTAATGCGACGACGAAGCGCGAGCCGCGCTCCCCGTCCGGCGCGAGCGCGATCGCGCCATGCTCGGCGTGGAGCAGCGAGACTGCGATGGCGAGACCAAGGCCGGTGCCGCCGGCGACACGGCGCGTGGTGAAGAAGGGCTCGAAGATACGCTCCGCGTCGGCGGGCGCGATGCCGCGGCCGTTATCGCCCACCGCGATCTCCAGCTTTTCGCCTGCGGCTCGCAAGTCGATCCCGACCTCGGTAGCGTCGGCCTGTCGCGCATTCTCGATCAGGGTGGTCAGCACCATCTCGATCGTCGAAGCCTGGACCGCGACGAGCGGGAGTGCCGAAGATTTCACGACGCGCACCTGAAAGCCCGGCCCATCATGTGCATCGGCGACCCGGCGGATCGCCGCCAACGCATCGACCGCGACATCCGGGGCAGGCTGGGCCATGTCGGCGCGCGCGAGATCGAGCAAGCGCGTGACCAGTTGCGACAGGCGGGCGGCGTCGGCCTTGATGTTGCCGAGAAAGCGCTCGCGCTCGGCGGGGGTCATCGTCGGGCCATGGTCTTCGAACAATTCGATCGCGCCCGAGATGCCGGCGAGCGGCGTCTTGAACTCGTGGCTCACCGACGCCGCGAAATCGCGCAGATAGCGCGAGCGGCGGTCGATCGCGGTGGCCATTGCGCGGAAATTCTCGAAGAGCACGCGGATTTCGATCGCCGCGGTGGCAGGGGTCTCGGGAACCGCGCCCGTACCCTTGGCGAGCCCGCGCGTGGCTTCGCCGAGCGCCTCGATCGGGCGGGCGATGCCGCGCGACAACAGCCCGGTCAGCACCAGCAGCATGACGAAGATCAGCCCGATGCCGAGCAGGATCTTGCCGCGATCCTCATAAAGGCCGCGGAACAGCGCGCGCGGCGAGCGCGACAGCAGCAGCGCTCCGACCACGCGGCCCTGGACGATGATTGGCCGGACATGGTGGATGCGCAGCGACGAGGCGCGGCTGAGCCATTCGAAGGCGTAAACCTGGCTATACGCCCCGTTGGTGCGCAGCACCGTGCCCACCCTTCCCCGCAGCGCCGCAGCGACTTCGGGTAATTGCGCATAGGAGCCGCCGGCTTGGTGGCCGATCAGGACCACGCCGTTGCGATCGATCAGCTGGAGCGAGGCAAGCGTGGTGCGCGCAGTGGCGGCGAGGATCGGGTGCAGGCGCCGCGCCATGACGAGCGCACCGGCATCGGGCGGAACCG
>JASLBO010000304.1 GCA_030146605.1 Sphingomonas sp.
ATCGACGCGAATGTTATCCCCACGGAGAACGTTCAAGGACGGAATTATGCCGGGGCTGTTCCAACGACAGGAACATGGGCGAAGGGTGACTTCGTGAGAAACTCTGCCTTGATCGGGGGAGGCACCCCGGGGTGGCATCAGGTCGGAGTGGGAGCGCCGGATTTTAGAGCAGCAGCTTCAGTAGCTGCATAGCGATGCGGGCGGTGCAGGCGCAGACAAAAAGGGGCAATTGTCTGCCCGTCACGTCAGCGAATGCGCCGCCCAAATCTATTCTCGAAATGGCCGTGCAAGGAATAGGCCCGCAGCACCTATGAGGCGAACGTCGGAACGGTAACTGTAGACGCTATTGCGCTTGAAGCGTGCTCCACTTGCGGTTTGGTGCGACCTAATGCGGCTCACGAACGAATGTCCGGTGACAGGGCGCGCGCCGGGATTGCTGAACGGCGAACATTGGGGCGCTTGATGACTGTCCGCTTTTTAAGTCTACGGGCTAGTTCGAGCCTGGGCCGCTTGCGGCGCTCTGGCCCTTTTTCGGCGCATCGGCGAGCAGCTTGGCGATGTTCGGCCAGCGCGTGCCCTCGCGGGCATAATCACGCGCCGATTTGCCGCTGCCATAATCGGCGCGATCGGGGTCGGCCTTGGCGTCGAGCAGCTGGCGGACGATATCGGTGTTGTGCATCTGCACCGCGCGGATCAGCGGAGTCTCGCCGCCGCTGTTCTGGAGGTTCACATTGGCGCGATACTTGATCAGGATCCCGACGCCCTCACCCCAATTTTGCTCGACCGCGATCATCAGCGCGGTGTTGCCGCGCCCGTCCTGCAAATTGGGATTGATGTCATCGGCCTGGAGCATGACCCGCAGATAGAGCGCATCCGAACGACGCGCGATGATGTGCAGCGCACCGTCGCCGTTCCGGTCGCGCGTGTTGACGATGCGCAGCGAGCGATCGAGCATGAATTTGTTGAGCTTGGCCCCGTCCGCCTTGCGCACCGCTTCGAGGAACTCGTAGCTGTCGGAAAATTGCTGCGCAGCGGCAGGGACGGCAGTGAGCGCCAATGCGGCGACGGCGGCTACGCGGAACACACGAAAACCCATGATGCGACTGAACCTTCTGCTGAACCCCGTTCTTGCAAGCGTCCGCCTAACAGATCATGGCTGATCGCGCCATGTACAGGATGATTTCAGCCCTCGCGCTGCTCGCCGCGGTGCCGCTCGCCGGTTGCGGCGCCGGCAAGCCTGCGGAGCCGCCGCTTGCCGGTGCCCGGATCGGGGGCGCCTTTGCGCTCACCGATCAGGACGGCAAGATCCGTCGCGACAGCGATTTCGCGGGCAAATATCGCATCGTCTATTTCGGCTACACCTATTGCCCCGATGTCTGCCCTACCGACATGGCGAAGATCGGCCAGGCGATGAAGCTGCTCGACAAGGAAGTGCCGCGCGTCGCGCAAAAGGTCGTGCCGATCTTCATCACGGTGGATCCCGAGCGCGACACCCCCGCAGCGATCAAGCAGTTCGTGGCGAACTTCCACCCGCGCGTCGTCGGGCTCACCGGCAGCCCGCAGGCGATCGCCGCGGTGGCCAAGACCTATGCGGTCTATTTCAGGAAGCAGCCGCCCGGTCCCGGCGGCGGCTATATGGTCGATCATCTCGCCGTCGCCTTCCTGATGGACCCGGACGGCAAGCCGATCGCGTCGCTGCCGATCGACAAGGACGGAGCCGCGATCGCCGAGCAAGTGAAGCACTGGGTCCGATGAGCAGCCGCTTCTGGGAAGATACCCCGCTCGCCCAGCTCGACCGCGCGCAATGGGAGGCCTTGTGCGACGGCTGCGGCAAATGCTGCGTCCACAAGCTCGAGGACGAGGATACCGGCGAGCTGCTCGCCACCAACGTCGCCTGCCGGCTGCTCGATCGCCGGATGGGCCGCTGCAGCGATTATCGCCATCGCCATGCCTATGTCAGCGAATGCGTGCGGCTCAATACGAACAATGTGAGCGGGATCGAGTGGCTGCCCTCGACCTGCGCCTATCGGCTGCGCGCGGCGGGCGAGCAGCTGCCCGACTGGCATTATCTGGTGAGCGGCGATCCCGAGAGCGTCCACACCGCCGGACAGTCGACCCGCGGCTGGACGATCTCGGAAGACGATGCCGGCGATTTCGAGCACCATCTGGTGGACCGGGAGCTTTGAGCGGGGCGATCGAAATCGTCCGCCACCCCCGCGCCCGCCGGATGCGCCTCGCTGTAGACCCCCGCGACGGCAAGGTGCGGTTGACGCTGCCGCCGCGCGCCTCGGTCAAGAACGGGCTGGCCTGGGCCGAGGAGCAGCGCGCGTGGATTGCCGCGCAGCAGGCGCGGCTTCCGGGCAGCCTGCCTCTGGCGCCGGGCGCGCTTTTTCCGTTTGCCGGGCGTGAGGTCGAGATCGATCATGTGCCGGCGGCCGCCCGCACGCCGCGGCTGGAGGGGGACCGATTGGTGTGCGGCGGGCCACGCGACGGGCTCGAGCGCCGGGTCGAACGCTGGCTGCGCGCCGAAGCCTTGCGCGTGCTGAGTGCCGAGACCGCCGAATATGCCGAACGCGCCGGCGTCGGCGTCCCCCGGGTGTCGATCGGCGATCCGCGCGGCCGCTGGGGGAGCTGCGCCTCGTCGGGCGCGATCCGCTACAGCTGGCGGCTGATCCTCGCGCCCGATCACGTGCGTCGCGCGACGGTCGCGCACGAGGTCGCGCACCGCGTTCACATGAACCACTCGCCGGCATTCCACCGGCTGGTCGAGATTCTGTTCGAGGCCGATCCCATGCCGGCGCGCAACTGGCTGCGCCGCAACGGCGCCGCGCTGCACTGGGTCGGGCGGGACCAGGCCGCCTGATCCTCCCCCGCTTCGCGATGGGGTATTCCTAGAACCCTTCCGGACTCTCCCGCGGCGGCGTCCGGTCCTGCGGCGGCTGGCGGGGTGCGTCGCGCGGCGGCGGGGCGCGGCCGGGATCGGGCTGCGGTGCCGGCGGGCGATTGCCGGTCATCCGGTCGATCCAGTCCTCGTCGAGCCGATCCTCGCTTTGGGCGGGCGGATCCTCTTCGCTGGTTTCGCTGCGCGGCTGCTGGGCCTCGGGCAGCGGATTGCCGTCGGCATCGACGAACATCCCGTTGTCGGGCTGGGTGTAATAGGCATTGTCCTCGGGCTCGAGCTGCCATTCGGGCAAGGTCACCTGCGTCTCGAACTGCTCCACCGGGCGTTTGGCTACCGCGCTGCGCATGAACGCCGAGAAAGCGCGTGCCGGGGCAGTGCCGCCCTGCAGCCCGGGCACCACCCTGGCATCGTCGCGGCCCATCCACACGCCGGTGGTGAGCCCGCTCGAGAAGCCGATGAACCAGCCGTCCTTGTTCGAGCTGGTCGTACCGGTCTTGCCCGCCACCGGCCGGCCGATCTGCGCCGCGCGGCCGGTGCCGGTGGCCACTGCGGTCTGGAGCAGGTCGGTCATCTGCGCCGCGACATAAGGCGCGACCAGCACATGGCTGGTGTCGACTTCGTGCTGGTAGATGACGTTGCCGTTGGCGGTCACCCGCGTGATTCCATAAGGCGTCACCGCAACGCCCTTCTGCCCGACCGAGGCGAAGGCGCGGGTCATGTCGATCAGCCGCACATTGGAGGTGCCGAGCACCATTGCCGGCTGGGTATTGATCGGCGTGGTGATGCCGAAGCGGCGCCCCATGTCGGCGACGGTGCCGAAGCCGACTTCCTGGCCGAGCTTCGCCGCGATCGTGTTGATCGAATAGGTGAAAGCCGTGCGGATCGTGATCTGGCCCGAATTGCGGCCGGAATTGTTGCGCGGGGTCCAGCCGTTGATCGTCACCGGCTCGTCGACGACGATGTCGTCGACCTTGTGCCCCGCCTCGAGCGCGGCGAGATAGACGAACAGCTTGAACGCCGATCCGGGCTGGCGCGTCGCCTGAGTCGCGCGGTTGTAGATCGACGAGACATAGTCCTTTCCGCCGACCATCGCGCGCACCGCCCCGTCGCGATCGAGGCTGACCAGCGCACCCTGCGCATTGCCCGGCGCGTTCTTGCGGATCGCTTCGTCGGCGGCGCGCTGCATGCCCAGATCGAGCGTGGTCCACACCTCGAGCGGCGCCTCGGTCTCGTCGATCAG
>JASLBO010000312.1 GCA_030146605.1 Sphingomonas sp.
ATGCAACAGATCAGCGAAATAGGCACGGATCCAGTCTTCCTCCACATCCTCGGCTTGTCGGATGCTCTCGAAGCCGGGAACTTGCCGCTGCACGCAGGACGAAACCTCGGAAAGCGCTGACAAGGATAGGGATTCCGATGACGCCGGCTCGCTCAGAGCCCGGCTGCCCATGACGTCGGCGTCGCGCTCGAGCGCAGGGTCGTCGTTCAGCGCAACGCCCTGGCGAATACGCGACGTCGGCCGAACCAGCCCGCGGGCCTGCTGAACGACGTGCCAGGCCTCGTGCGGCAGCAGCCGCTCCTGACCGGGCGCGAGGTAGATGTCTCTCCCTTGCGCATAGGCAAGAGCGCCAAGCGCGCGCGGCTGGCCCGAATCGCGGTGAACGCGCACATCGTCCATTGCGAGACCGGACAGCTTTTCCACGCCGGCTTTCAATGCCGACGGCAATCGGCCGGCACCTCCGGGCCTCAGGGGCGCCGTCGCATAGCGCTCCGACCGGACGCGTTGCGCCACGACCCGCGGAGAGGTCGATAGCGCCCGCTGAAGCGAATGCAGTCGTTGCAGCTCCGGCGATTGGCTCTGGGCCAGGTCGATCTCGAGGGGCGCGCCCGCGTGCTCGCTCCGCGGGTTCGTCGAGCGCCCCTCCGCAGCTGCAACCGAAGCGTCAACAAGACGATGTCGCACATCCTACTCCGCAGAGCGCCTGCTTCCTGGTCCACGATACTCTAGAATGCGGATGATGCAACGAACGGCCCCGCACTCTGCGTCACGCCTGGAGCTCGTCGCGATCACAGGACCGAAGCCCTCCGGCCGATTCCAGCTCGACGGGAAACCGTTGCGACTTTCCGATGTTGCAATGTAGGATTTCATCTGCTTGCCTCGGGCGGTCGGCCTTGCCGTCCGCTCTTTGACTTCGTCGAACCGGTCGCACGGCCCGGACCTGCCGGTGCCCACAACTCGATCTGCTGGCGCCTGCCGCGGCGGTGGCCCGCCCGCGTCGCGCAGGTGGCGCATCCGCGCCGCGTATCCGTCGCCCCGGTGTCGCTCGCCTGCCGCGTCCGTGTAGCGCAGGTGCCGCGCCGCTGTCGCGCCGCTGCCGCGCAGGTGTCGCGCAGGTGTCGCGTGACAGGCGCGTTCCTGACGCGTCGCAGGCGCTTCGGCGTCGCATCGCGCTGAAAAACCCGCCGGTGCGTCAACCGCGTCAACCGCGACAACCGCGACAACCGGCCTGCATTACAGATGCGCCTCGAGCCACGCCTTGATGTCCCCCATCACTTCCTCCTTGCCCAGGTCGGCCAGCAGATCGTGATAATGGTCCTGATAGATTTTGAGCGTCTTGTCGGCCGATCCGGCGGTCTCGTAGAAGAACTCGCTGCCCTCGCACACCGTCGCCTTGTCGGCGCTGCCGTGCAGGATCAGCACCGGCAGCGTGATCGTCGGGAATTCCTCGCGCAGCCGCTCGTCGGCGCGGACCAGGGCCGCCACGGTCGCCGCGGGCTGGGTCTCGTTCTCGATCAACGGATCGGCGTCGAGCGCCGCCACCCATTCTGGATCGCGCGAGAAGTCCGCATTCTTGAGCTTGAGCACCCCCAGCCGCGGTGCGATGTGGCTCAGCCCCTTGATCGCGGCGAGCGCGAAGCCCGGCGCCGGCACCTGGAACGCGAAGCTCTCGCAAATGAACCCGTGGATCTCGGCCTGGTGATCGAGCACATAGCTCGCCGAGGTCACTCCGCCGGCGCTGTGCCCGAGCAGGAACAGCTTGATCCCCGGATAGCGCGCCCTGGCGATGGCGATCGTGCCCGCGACGTCGGCGACATAGTCCGCAATGTTCTCGACATAGAAGCGCTCGCCGTCCGAACGCCCGCGGCCACGCAGATCGAGCGCAAGCACGGCATAGCCGCTCTCGACGAGCTGCTCCGCCGCCCAGCCATGCTGCCCGCCATGCGAGTTGACGCCGTGGCAGATGACCACCACCGCACGTGGCGCGTCCGCCGGTTGCCACACCCGATAAAAGATGTTGAGCCCGCCCGAGCTCGTGAACGTCGCTTCCTCGGCAGCCATGGAACCCTTCCTCTCAGCTTTGCCGCCGAGATTGTTCCGATGGTGCAACAATGCGCAAGTGCGCAGATTGCATGCCCTTGCTGCAGTCTGCCGGCGCCCGGAAAACCGGGTGGTCCGCGCCGGCGGCGATGAGCCGGCTCGGCCCGGCACCCTGTTCCACACGGGGTGCGACTGGGTCGGCCGGAATTCCGCCGCGTTCAGCGGCTCATCACACCCGGGTGGCGAAGGGCGTGAAGTCGGTGCCCGCGTCATAGACGTCCACGCCTTCGCGGCGCTTGAGGAAGCCGACGATCGCATAGGTGGCCGGAGTCAGCAGCACTTCCCAGCCGACCTTGAGCGCCCATTGCGTGAACAGCACCTGGAGGACGAGCTCGGTCGTCCAGCCCGCCGCGCCGAGAAAGGCCAGCGGATAGAAGATCAGGCTGTCGACTGCCTGCCCCGCAACGGTCGATCCGATCGTCCGCGCCCACAGCATCCGGCCCTGCGTCCACAATTTCATCCGCGCGAGCACATAGGAATTGACGAACTCGCCCGCCCAGAAGGCGCAGACCGAAGCGAGGACGATCCGCGGTACCTGCCCGAAGATCGTCTCATAGGCGCCCTGATTGCCCCAGCTCGGCGCCGGCGGCAGCATGACCACCACCCACGACATCAGCGCCATGAACAGCACCGCGCCGGTGCCTGCCCAGATCACCCGCCGGGCGCGCGCATAGCCATAGACTTCGGTCAGCACGTCGCCGATCACGTAGGAGAGCGGGAAAAACAGGATGCCCGCGCCGAACGGCCATTCGCCGACGATGGGCAGTTGGATGACCGAGACCTTTCCGGCGCCGATGACATTTGACAGCAGCAGGACGTGACGAA
>JASLBO010000346.1 GCA_030146605.1 Sphingomonas sp.
CTCAAGATCGTGCAGATGATGCGTGAGGCTGGGGCCGCCGAAGTCCATATGCGCATCGCCTCGCCGCCCACGCGCCACAGCTGCTTCTACGGCGTCGACACGCCCGAACGTGCCAAGCTGCTGGCGGCGAAGCTCGATGTGGAAGGCATGACCGACTTCATCCATGCCGACAGCCTGGCCTTTGTCACGATTGACGGGCTGTACAAGGCGCTGGGCGAAGCGCGCCGCGCCGACATTCACCCCAAATATTGCGACGCCTGCTTCACTGGCGACTATCCCACGACGCTGACGGACCAGGACGAACTCGCCCCAGTCGATCAGTTCGCGCTGCTCGAAGAACGCGTCGGCTGAGCCACTCCACGCACCGTTCGCCCTCAGCCTGTCGAAGGGCCGCTCTTTCTAAGAGCGCGGTTCACGATCAACCGCCCTTTGACAGGCTCGGGCGAACGGAAGCGTTCCCATGACCGACAAGCCCCTCGCCGACCGTATCGCGCTCGTTACCGGCGCCAGCCGCGGGATCGGCGCCGCCACTGCCCGGGCGCTCGGCGCCGCGGGCGCGCATGTCGTGCTCACCGCGCGCACCGCCGGCGGGCTCGAGGAAGTCGAGGAGGCAATCTACGCTTCCGGCGGCTCGGCAACGATCGCGCCGATGGACCTGACCGAGAATGAGAGCGTGTCCCGCCTCGCGGCGGCGGTTTCCGAGCGGTGGCAAGCGCTCGACCTGCTCGTGCTCAACGCCGCGTCGCTCGGAACACTGAGCGCGGCTCCCGCGATCGACTTCAAGGAATTCGCCAAGGTACTGACCTTGAACGTCACTGCGCAGGCAGCGATGCTGGCGGCATTCGATCCCTTGCTCAAGGCGGCGAAGCAGGCGCGGGTGATCGGGCTGACCTCGAGCGTCGCGCGCACGCCGCGGGCTTATTGGGGGACCTACGGTGCCTCCAAAGCCGCATTCGAGAATTTGCTGCTGAGCTATGGCGAGGAAGTCCGCCACATCAGCGGCGTGCGCGTCGGGATCGTCGATCCTGGCGCCACGCGGACCAAGATGCGGGCGCGGGCGTTTCCCGGAGAGAATGCCGAGACGGTGAAGCCGCCGGAAGCGGTGGCGGACCGGATCCTTGCGCTGGCGGTCGCCGGGTTCGAGACCGGACATTTCGAGCGGGTGGAGTAATATCCGTCATCCCGGCGAAAGCCGGGATCTCATGCCACATATCGTTCGCTTGCGGCATGAGGCCCCGGCTTTCGCCGGGGTGACGATCTAGCGAGCCGCCGCCGCAAACAATTTATCGAGCAATGCCGTGCGCGCAGCGCCGTAAGCCGGGTCGCTAGCTTTGTCCGCCGCTGCCGACACCGCGATCACCGTGCGCGTCTTCGGATCCACCCGGATCGTCTGGCCGAAAATCCCCTGCGCACCGAAGCGGCCTTGCGGATAGGTCCACCATTGATAGCCATAGCCGCGTCCCGGCACGCCGATCTCGGCATGCGCGCGAGTCGATCGGGCGAACCAGCCCGCCGGGACCACGCCCTTCCCGCCTTCGAGGGCGAACTGGCCGAGCCGGGCATAGTCCCGCAGGCTCACCGACAGGCAGCAGCCGCTGACTTCGTGTCCCGACGGATCAACCATCCAGAAAGCGTCCTGCTCCATCCCATAAGGCCGCCAGACCTTCTCGCTCAGATAATCCGCAAGCGGCTTTTGGGTCGCGCGCATCACCAGCACGCCGATCAGATTGGTCTCGCCGGTCTTGTAGACCCATTTCGAGCCGGGCGCAGTCTCGCGCGGCAGCTTCTTCATATAGAACACCGTCGGGTCCTCGCCCGCGGGAACGGGTTCGAGGAACATCCGCGCAACGTCGGACTTCGCGTCGGTATAATCCTCGTTCCAGCGCACGCCCGACGTCATGGTGAGCAATTGCGCGATGGTGACGCCATCATAGCCGCTGCCGACGAGTTCGGGGATGTATTGGGTCACCTTCTCGTCGGTCGACTTGATATAGCCGTCCCGGATCGCCGCGCCGACCAGCGTCGAGGTGAACGACTTGGCAACCGAAAAGCTCGTCCAGCGCCCTTCTTTGCCATAGCCGCGGGCATAGCGTTCGAGGCGGATCTTGCCGTTCTGGACGACGATCAGCCCCGAAATGTTCTGGCTGGCGACGGCCGCATCGATCTCGGCGTCGGATATCGGCAAGGGCTTGCCTGCGGGAAGCGCCCGAACCTTGCCGCCGGCCTTGACGACGTGGCCGGGGAAGATCTTCTCCATGTGCGGGAAATTGGCGTCGCGCTTCTCCTGGCTCCAGAAGAGCACCTCGGCACCGACCTTGCGCAGCCCGCTATTGTCCTGCGCCGCCGCCGGCTGCCCGGCGATCGTCGCGAGGACCAGCGCGCTTGCCAGCATCCACCCCTTGGCCATCATCCCTCCTTCACCAATGTCGCCTGGATGACGTCGATGCCGCCACCGCGAAATCCGCCTTCGCAATATTTGAGATAGTAGCGCCACAGCCCGATAAAGCGCGCATCGAATTGCGGCGGCAACAGCCCCGCCGCAGCGGCCGCGTCGAACTTCTCGCGCCAGCGCTTGAGCGTCTCGGCATAATCGAGGCCGAACCGCACCTCGTCACGCCAGTCCAGCCCGTTGCTGGCGGCAAGCCGCCGGAATTCGCTTTCCCGGATCAGCAGCCCACCGGGGAAGATGTAGCGCTGGATGAAGTCGACATTGTTGGCATAGCCTTCGAACAGCGCATCGTCGAACAGGATGATCTGGAGCGCCGCGCGCCCGCCCGGCCTGAGCACGCGCCTGATCGCCGCGAGATAAGCCGGCCAATATTGCCGCCCCACCGCCTCGGCCATCTCGATGCTGACCACCGCATCGTAGCGGCCGGTGACGTCACGATAGTCGGTGAGCGCGAAGCTGGCGCCTTCCAGCCCCGCCGTGCGCGCCTCGGCCCATGCCTTTTGCTCGGTCGACAGCGTGATGCCATGGACCCGGCGCCCTGCCCTCGCGGCGAGCTCGGCGAACGAGCCCCAGCCGCAGCCGATCTCGAGGATCGTGTCGCCGGGCGCGCTGGCGGTGCGGTCGAGCATCGCCTGCAGCTTGCTCGCCTGCGCGGCTTCGAGCGTCTGGCCGGGATTGGTGAAGCGCGCGCTCGAATAGGTCATGCCCTTGTCGAGCCACGGGCGGTAGAAATCGTTGCCGAGATCGTAGTGGAATTCGATGTTGCGCCGCGCGCCGCCGCGATGATTACGCCGTGCCCGGTGCCACAGGCGCTTGGCCAGCCGCCACGGACCCGCTGCCCGGGCGGGCTCGGCGAGCCCGGCGCGGTTGCGGCTGAACAAGGCGAAGAGCTGGACCGGATCGGGGCTCGCCCATTCGCCCGCCGCCCATGCCTCGTACCAGCCGCTCGATCCTTCGAGCGCAAGCCGGAGCAAGGCGCGCCAGCGGCGCAGGTCCACGACCGCGGCCGGCCCGTCCCCTCGCCCGCCGAGCAGCCGCGCGCGCCCGTTGGGGAGCAACAATTCGAGGCTGCCCTCTGCGATGCCGCGGTCGAGCCGATCGAGCTGCCGGTCAAAGAGGGGCGCAAGCAGCGCCAGCGGGCCGCCGCCGCGTCCCGTCTCCCTGCTGCGACCCTGTTCCCGCGTCGGTGCGTTCATCGCGCCTTCATGCACGCGGTGAGCGTGCGGGCAAGCGTGTTCAGAAGGAAATTTGAATCACACAAAGGCACAAAGGCACGAAGAAGTTGATTAGGGAGGGGGCGCAAAGCGCCCTTATAATCTGCTTCGTGCCTTCGTGCCTTTGTGTGAGAAAACCTTCTTCTCAAATCACATGCGGCTGCTTGTCCACCATCCAGGTCTGTCCCCTGGCGACGAGCTTCTGCAGGTCGGGGACCTTGCCCTCGGCGGCGGCCTTGTTCTGCGCGACCACGGCGCTCTCGAAGGTCGGCGCCGGATCGTCGTAGAGCACGCCGAGCGCCATCGGAAACGGCCCGAACGGCATCTCGACCAGCATATGCGCGATCGCGCGGTTGGTGACGTTGTGGACGATCACCCCCGCGGCTTCCCAGTCGCCGTCGACAACGTCGACCACCTTGACCGTCAGTGCCTCGCGATCGAGGCTGATGCCCTTGGCACCGCCCCCGAACAACATCGGCTTGCCGTGCTCGACCCAGAGCTGGTTGAGCGCGGCGTTAGGCTTGGCGGCGAACGGCTCGAACACTTCGTCGTTATAGACGATGCAGTTCTGGAAGATCTCGACGAACGCCGCGCCCTGATGCGCGTGCGCCGCCTTCAGAACCGATGGCAGGTTCTTGTTCACGTCGATCGCGCGCGCGACGAAACGCCCGCCGCTGCCGAGCGCGAAGGCACAGGGTTTGGCGGGATGATCGACCGAGCCGAACGGAGTCGACGGGCTGCGGGTGCCTTCGCGTGAGGTCGGTGAATATTGGCCCTTGGTCAGGCCGTAAATCTCGTTGTTGAACAGCAGCACCTGGCAGTTCAGATTCCGTCTGAGCAGATGCATCGTATGGTTGCCGCCGATCGACAATGCGTCGCCGTCGCCGGTGATGATCCACACGTCGAGATCGGGATTGGCGAGCTTGACCCCCGTCGCCACCGCCGGCGCGCGGCCGTGGATGGTGTGGAAGCCATAGGTTTCCATGTAATAGGGGAAGCGCGACGAACAGCCGATGCCGCTCACGAACACGGTGTTCTCGGGCGTGCCGCCGATCTCGGGCATCGTGCGCTGCACCGCCTTGAGGATCGCATAGTCGCCGCACCCGGGGCACCAGCGCACCTCCTGGTCGGTCTCCCAGTCCTTGGGAGTGCTTTTGCGGATGGTGGTCAGTTCGTTCATCGTCTTCTTGCCTTCTACCCCTCTCCCGACGGGAGAGGGAGGGGCCCACTCGCTACGCGAGTGGGAGGGTGAGG
>JASLBO010000542.1 GCA_030146605.1 Sphingomonas sp.
ACGCAGGGCATGGTCACGTCGGGGCAGGCGCGGTCGATCGTATATCCGGGCAAGAAGGGGGTTGGTCACGCCTGGGCCTATCTTCCCGATGTCGGCGAGACTTTCGCCCGCTTGCTGGATCGCGAACGCGAGCTGCCGCGCTTCGCACGCTATCATTTCGCTGGGCATTGGGATGCGGACGGCACGCGCTTCGTCGCCGCGATCCGCACGGCATTGGGCAAGCAATTGCCGGTGCGCGGCCTGCCTTGGTGGGCATTGCCCCTGCTCGCGCCGTTCAATGCTACGATGCGGGAGCTGATCGAGATGCAGCCTTATTGGCGCCATCCGGTCCAGCTCGACAATCGCGAGCTGGTGGCGCTGCTGGGCGAGGAGCCGCACACGCCGCTGGTTGACTCGCTGATGGCGAGCTTCACCGCATCTGGCGTCCACGCCTGAGCGGGGCGGCGATCGCACCGCCGCCCCAAAAGCTCAGCGCTGCGCGGGAGCCGCTGCGCCGGCGGGCAGCTGCTTGGCGGCAGCGGCCTGGATCCGCTTGTTGAGTGCCTCATCGGCAGCCATCGCCTGCGCGATTTCGTTGAAGCGTACGGCGGTGAGCCCGGTGGCAGTGATTGCCGTAACCGATTTCGTGTTCTTGTCGACTTCGGGAACCGCCGCGTCCTGGCGGATCTTGCCGATGGCGAGCGCCGCGGTGGCGAATTGCGAGATTTCGGCGTCTGTCACGGTGGCGGTTGCCGCCGCGCCTGCGCCGGTGGTGCCGCCAGCGGGAGCTGCAGGGGATTCGGCAGGTGCCGGGCTGGTCTGCGCCGGGGTCTGCGTCTGCGTGGTCTGGGCGAAAGCCGCCGGCGTGGCGAGCAGTGCCGCCGCGGCAATCAGCGTGGAATTGCGAAACTTCATACGTCACTCCGATTGTTGCCCCTGTTGAACGCACGCTGGTGGGTCGGGGTCCCGGCTGGCAACCCGTTCCGCGATGCGTCGTTCGATTCCCGGGACGGGGCCGCCGAATGCGGCAGTTCGCGCCTCCGCAGCGCGGGAGTGGAAAAGCGGCGCGAAATCGCCTACATGGCGGGCATGCACACAGAGTCGGCCGCCCTCATGCCCATTCCGGGGCACATCGATCCCGTGCCCGTGCCGCGGGAATTCAAGCCGCGCGCCGATGGCCGCATCGATTTGCTCGGCCTGTCCAAGGCCGATCTGCGCATGGCGCTCGAGACCGCGCAGCTCGAGCCGAAACAGGCCAAGCTCCGCGCCAAGCAGCTCTTCCACTGGATGTATAATCGCGGCGTCACCGAATTCGCGCTGATGAGCGACATCTCCAAGGTGATGCAGCCCTGGCTCGAGCAGCGCTTCGTGATCTCGCGCCCCGAAGTCGTCGAGGCGCAGGTCTCGACCGACGGGACGCGCAAATGGCTGCTGCGCTCGGACGACGGCCAGGATTATGAGATGGTCTTCATCCCCGATGCCGATCGCGGCACGCTCTGCGTGTCCTCGCAGGTCGGCTGCACGCTCAATTGCCGCTTCTGCCACACCGGCACGATGCGGCTGGTGCGCAACCTCACGCCTGCCGAGATCGTCGGGCAAGTGATGCTCGCGCGCGACGGCCTCGGCGAATGGCCGAGCCAGCCCGAGGGCCGCATGCTCACCAACATCGTGATGATGGGGATGGGCGAGCCGCTCTATAATTTCGACAATGTCCGCGATGCGCTCAAGCTCGTCATGGACGGCGACGGCCTCGCGCTCTCCAAGCGCCGGATCACGCTCAGCACCTCGGGCGTGGTGCCGATGATGGCGCGCGCGGGCGAGGAGATCGGCGTCAACCTCGCGGTGTCGCTCCACGCGGTCACCAAGGAAATCCGCGACGAGATCGTGCCGATCAACCGCAAATACGGGATCGAGGAACTGCTCCAGGCCTGCGCCGACTATCCCGGCGCCAACAACGCCCGCCGCATCACTTTCGAATATGTCATGCTCCGCGACAAGAACGACAGCGACGCGGAGGCGCACGAACTCGTCCGGCTGATCAAGAAGTACAAGCTTCCCGCCAAGGTGAACCTGATCCCGTTCAATCCGTGGCCGGGCACGCCCTACGAATGCTCGGCGCCCGAGCGGATCCGCGCTTTCTCGAACATCATCTTCGAGGCGGGCTATTCGGCGCCGATCCGCACGCCGCGCGGCCGCGACATCGACGCCGCCTGCGGCCAGCTCAAGACCGCGTCCGAAAAGAAGAGCCGCGCCGAGCTGGACCGGCAGGCCGAAGAGAAGATAGCGGCGCTGGGCTAGCCGCGCGCCTCCTTCGTCAGGACGAGCCAGGTCCAGCGGACTCCCTTCGCCCGGCTTTCGGCGTGCACCGATTCGGCCTCGGCCCGGCGAGTCAGCTGCAAGCCTGCCGCGCAGGCGAGCGCGATCGTCTCCTCGGGCGGCGCCCGAAAAGTGCCGTGGCCGGGCGCCGGGTCGTGGCGCAGCGACAGGATCAACCGGCCCCCCGGAGCCGTGACTTGTGCAAGGCCCGGCATGGCGGATGCGCGCCCGGCCGCGTCGAGATGGTGCCATACCGCGCATAGCATCACCAGATCGAACCGCCCGTGCGACCGCAGCCTCGCCAGCTCCGGAAGCCGGTCATCCAGCCATTCGATCCGCTCGCCATGCAGCGCAACGCCTGCCTCGCGGAACGCCCGCACCGGCTCGACCGCCAGCACGTGGTGCCCCTGCCCCGCGAACCATGCGGCGTCGCGCCCCGTGCCGGCACCGATATCCACGATTCGCGAGGGCGTGCGCGGGAACAGGTCGCGGACCGACGCATAGATCTGCTCGGCAGGCAGCGCGTCATAGCCGGCGATCAGTTCCGGCGTTGCCGCCGCGGCATAGTCGGCCGGAACATCGTGCATCTGCGCGCCTCTCTCTCCCGTTCGTGCTGCGCTTGTCGAAGCACCGTTTCTCTTTCCACCGCTGGAAAAACAAGTACGGCGCTTCGGCAAGCGCAGCGCGAACGGATTCAGGTTGGATATCTTCTCCCTTGCATTGGCCGCCGCAGCCGGGCTGATCGGCGGGGCGATGAACGCGCTCGCCGGCGGCGGCACCTTCGCGACCTTGCCGGCATTGATCGCGCTGGGCTTGCCCGCCGCCATCGCCAACGCCACCTCCAACGTCGCCCTGCTCCCCGGCGCCGGCACCAGCGCATGGGCCTATCGCGACGAGCTCGGGCCGGTCGCCGGCATGTCGGTCAGGCTGCTCGCTGCGATCACCTTCGCATTCGGACTGGTCGGCAGCCTGTTGCTCGTGCTCACCCCCAGCGCGACCTTCGACGTGATCATCCCGTGGCTGCTGCTGTTCGCCTTCGGGGTGATGGTGTTCGGCAGGAGCGCGTCCGACTGGCTGCATGCGCGCGTCACGATCGGCCGTCCGACCCTGCTGATCACACAGGCGTTTCTCGGCATCTACGGCGGCTATTTCGGCGGCGGGGTGGGGCTGATCACCACCGCGGTCTATGGGCTGCTCGCCAATATCCGCCCGCGCGAGCTGTTCGCGATCCGCACCTTGATGCTCGCGGTCGCCAATCTCGCCGCGGCGTTCGTCTTCATCGGCTTCGCGATGGTGTGGTGGTGGGCGTGCGTGCCGATGCTGGCCGGGTCGATCCTCGGCGGCTGGCTCGGCGCGGTGATCGGCAAGCGGCTCTCGCCGCGGGTGGTGCGGGTCTGGACCCTGCTCGTCACCGGCGCGACCACGCTCGTCTTCTTCGTGCGCGCGTACGGCGGATAGGCTATAAGCGGGGCATGGAGCCCGTCATCGAGCGTCGCAGCATATACCGGCACAGGCTGTTCACGCGCCTCTGGCATTGGGTCAACGCACTGGCGATCCTCGTGCTGATCCCCAGCGGGCTGATGATCTTCAACGCGCATCCGCGGCTCTATTGGGGACATTACGGCGCCAATCTCGATCCCGCCTGGCTCGAGCTGCCGCGCTTCCCCGGCTGGGCGACGATCCCGAGCCAGTACAGCCTCGCCGGCGCGCGCCACTGGCATCTGTTCTTCGCGCTTGTGCTCGGCTTCGGCCTGCTCGCCTATATCGTCCTCGGCCTGATCAACCGCCATATCCAGCGCGACCTCCGCATCCGCCGCCGCGATCTGGCGCCCCGGGCATTGTGGACCGATCTCAAGGCGCATCTCGCCTTGCGCTTCCACGACCCCCACGATCCGCGCGCCTACAACATCTTCCAGAAGCTCAGCTATGTCGGGGTGATCTTCGTGCTGATCCCGTTGCTGATCGTCTCGGGGCTCGCGCTGTCGCCGGGCATGTGGCCGTGGCTCGCCGATCTGTTCGGCGGGCGGCAATCGGCGCGGTCGGTCCATTTCATCGCGATGGCGGGGATGACCTTGTTCGTGATCGTCCACCTGACGCTGGTGATCCTCGCCGGCCCGGTCAACGAAATCCGCGCGATGGTCACCGGCTGGTGGCGCGCCCCCGAGGAGGATCATTCGTGATCACGCGTCGCACGCTCCTCATTGGCTCCGGAGCGGGCCTGCTCGCCGGGTGCGACGCGCTCACCGACAGCCCGGTGCTGATGCGCGCGGAGGATGCGCACCGCTTTTTCCAGCGCTCGCTCACTGGCCGCGCCGCGCTCGCGCGGCAGTTCCGCCCCGATCAGCGCAGCCCGGTCTTCCGGGTCAACGGCACCGCCAACCCGAACACGCCCGAGTACAATGCGCTGGCCGCCAACCGCTTCGCCGACTGGCGGCTGCGCGTCGACGGCCTCGTCGCGCGTCCGCTCGGCCTGAGCCTCGCGCAGATCCAGTCGCTGCCGCAGCGCGCCCAGATCACGCGGCACGATTGCGTCGAAGGGTGGAGTGCGATCGGCAAATGGCAGGGCCCGCGGCTGGAGACGTTGCTCCGGCTCGCCGGCATCCGCGACACCGCGCGCTACATCGTCTTCCACTGCGCCGATCGCTTCGGCGGCACGCCTTATTACGAATCGATCGACCTGATCGACGCCTTCCATCCCCAGACGATCCTCGCCTGGGCGATGAACGACGCGACTCTCAGCGTCGGCCACGGCGCGCCATTGCGCCTGCGGGTCGAGCGCCAGCTCGGCTACAAGCACGCCAAATACATCATGCGCATCGAAGCGGTGGCGAGCCTCGCCGCGATTGGTGCGGGCAAGGGCGGCTATTGGGAGGATTCGAACGGCTATGAATGGTATGCGGGGATCTAGGCGTGACGCTTGGAACCCGGACGCGCCTCACCCGGTCGACCATATTTCCGCATTGCAGAAAGGCGTTACGCGCCTAATTTTAAGTGTCGGCGGGGGCTGTAGTGCAGGACGACCGATGGCGTTGATCGAAAAATTCTTCGCGCGCACCGTGAAGCGCGGGCAGCTCACCGTAATCCATGCCGACGGCGCGAGCCGCAGCTTCGGCACGCCGGATCCCGGCCTGAATCCCGTGACGATAAGGTTCGGCCCCGGCGCTGCCTCGGCGATATTGCGCGATCCGGGCCTCGGCGCCGCGGAAGCCTTCATGGACGGGCGGCTGACGATCGAGCAGGGCGACGTGCTCGATCTGCTCGTGCTGATGACCGGCAACAATCGCTGGGAGGATGCGACCGCGGGGCTCCAGCCCAGGCCGCTCGGCCGGCTCGCCAACGCCGTCATGCACCGCATCGGCCGCTACAACATGGCGCGGCAGGCGAAGCGCAATGTCGCCCACCATTATGATCTGTCGCGCCGGCTCTACGATCTCTTCCTCGATGCCGACCGCCAATATAGCTGCGCCTATTTCACCGATCCCTCTAACAGCCTCGAACAGGCGCAGCTCGACAAGAAGGCGCATATCGCCGCGAAACTCGCGATTCAGCCGGGAATGCGCGTGCTCGACATCGGCTGCGGCTGGGGCGGGATGGCGCTCTACCTCCACGAGAAGACCGGCGCCGAAGTCGTCGGCATCACGCTTTCGGAAGAGCAGCTCAAGGTCGCCCGCGAACGCGCCGCCGAGCGCGGCGTGCACGGCAAGGTGCGTTTCGAGCTGATCGATTATCGCGCGATGACCGGCCAGTTCGACCGGATCGTCTCGGTCGGCATGTTCGAGCATGTCGGCACGCCGCAATATCGTACCTTCTTCCGCAAGGTCCGCGAACTGCTCACCCCCGAGGGGGTGATGCTGCTCCACACGATCGGCCGCGCCGGTGCGCCTGGCGTGACGGACGCCTTCACGCTCAAATATATCTTTCCCGGCGGCTATATCCCGGCGCTGTCGGAGATCGCGCAGGGCTATGAGGGGCTGCGCATCTTCCCGACCGATATCGAGGTGCTCAGGCTGCACTACGCCCATACGCTCAAGGCCTGGTACGATCGCACCGTCGCGGCGAAGGACGAGATCGTCGCGCTCTACGACGAGCGGTTCTTCCGCATGTGGACCTTCTATCTCGCAGGTTCCTATGTCGGGTTTCTCAACGGCGGGCTGGTCAACTATCAACTCCAGCTCTCGCGCTCGCGCACGGCGCTGCCGATCACGCGGGACTATATGATCGAGGCCGAGGCCGCGCTGCGGGCCGCCTCTCCCGAGGCGCTGCGCGAGGCCGGCTAAATCCCTTTCGTCACCCCGGCGAAGGCCGGGGCCCAGAGTCACAAGCGATGACCCGCGGGGCTCTGGATCCCGGCCTACGCCGGGATGACGGCGTGGGGGCACGCGTCAGCGCGGATAACGGACATCCATCGAGGCGAGCTGGTCGCGCACCACTTCCTCCAGCACCCCCATGTCCACGTCGGCGAGCTTCTTGATGTAAAGGCAGCCCTTGCCGGCCCGGTGCTTGCCCAGCCGCGCCAGCTGCGCCTCCTGCTCGGGGCTGCCGTTCAGCACGTAGAGCACCAGCTCGGCCTTGCGCGGGCTGAAGCCCATGCGGCAGGCGTCGCCCTCATGGCCGCTGTCATAGCGATAATGATAGCTGCCATAGCCGATGATCGAGGGACCCCACATCGCCGCTGGCTCGCCGCTCACCCGCGCCATCAACGCGGCAACCGTCTTCGCATCGGCGCGGCGAACCGGATCCGGCACGGCTTCGATGAATGCGTCGGCGCTCGCCGGCGTGGCTTTGGTCCTGGTCTCGGCCATATCCACCTCCCATGCCCACCATAGCATAGTTGCACCGCGGATGCAGGAACCCTAGAGCGCCCCGGTTCCCGCACCTCCGGAGTCACCTGCCTCATGTCCGACAAGATCAACCGAGTCGTCCTTGCCTATTCGGGCGGGCTGGACACGAGCGTGATCCTGAAGTGGCTTCAGCAGGAATATCAGTGCGAGGTGGTGACCTTCACTGCCGATCTCGGCCAGGGCGAGGAGCTCGAGCCCGCGCGCCGCAAGGCCGAGCGGGCAGGGGTCAAGCCCGAGCATATCTTCATCGACGATCTGCGCGAGGAGTTCGTCCGCGACTTCGTCTTTCCGATGATGCGCGCCAATGCGATGTACGAGGGGCTGTATCTGCTCGGCACCTCGATCGCGCGGCCATTGATCGCCAGGCGCCAGATCGAGATCGCCAGGCTGGTAGGCGCCGACGCCGTCAGCCACGGTGCCACCGGCAAGGGCAACGATCAGGTCCGCTTCGAGCTCGGCTATTACGCGCTCAACCCCGACATTAAGGTGATCGCGCCGTGGCGCGAATGGGATCTGACCAGCCGCACCCGGCTGATCGAATTCGCCGAGGCGCACCAGATCGAGGTGGCAAAGGACAAGCGCGGCGAGGCGCCGTTCTCGACCGACGCGAACCTTCTCCACACTTCGTCCGAGGGCAAGGTGCTCGAGGATCCGTGGGACGAGGTCCCCGATTACGTCTATTCGCGCACGGTCAATCCCGAGGACGCGCCCGACGCGCCCGAGACGATCACGCTGGATTTCGAGCGCGGCGACGGTGTCGCGCTGAACGGCGAGGCGATGTCGCCCGCGACCTTGCTCACCGCGCTCAACGAGCTCGGCCGCAAGCACGGCATCGGCCGGCTCGATCTGGTCGAGAACCGCTTCGTGGGCATGAAGTCGCGCGGCATGTACGAGACGCCGGGCGGCACCATCTATCATCTCGCGCATCGCGGGATCGAGCAGATCACCCTGGACCGCGGCGCCGCGCATCTCAAGGACGAGCTGATGCCGCGTTATGCCGAGCTGATCTATAACGGCTTCTGGTTCGCCCCCGAGCGCGAGATGCTCCAGGCCGCGATCGATCACAGCCAGGCCAAGGTCACCGGCACCGTCCGTTTGAAGCTCTACAAGGGCAATGTCATCGTCACCGGCCGGCGCTCGCCCAACAGCCTTTACAGCGAGAAGGTCGTCACCTTCGAGGACGATCAGGGCGCCTACGATCAGCGCGACGCTGCGGGATTCATCAAATTGAACGCGCTGCGGCTGCGTTTGCTGGGCCGGCGCGACGGCTGATCGGCGTCCCCTCGCAGGGGAATGGTTAACCATTTCTGGCTAGGACGGCGGCGTCATGCCAGCGCCGCCCGTGTCCAGCCCAGCCGTGGGGTCGCGTATGACGCTGCCGCTGGCGCTGCTGCTGTGTCTGATGCTCACGCTCGGCTGGGTCTGGGCGGGGGCGGGCGATCTCGTCGCGCGGCGCCTCCCCGATCCCGACGACGTCATGCGCCTCGTCCAGATTCGCGACTGGCTCCATGGGCAAGGCTGGCGCGATCTCACCCAGCATCGGCTCGGTCCGGCCGGCGTGCCGATGCACTGGTCGCGGCTCGGCGATCTCGGGCCGGCCGCGTTGATCCTCGCGCTGCAGCCGGTGCTCGGCACCGCCAACGCCGAATTCGCGGCGGTAATCGTCTGGCCCGCTTCGCTGTTTCTCTGCTTCCTTCTGCTCTGCGCCCGGATCGCAGCCCGGCTCGGCGGCCCCGCCGACGCGCCGATCGCGATAATCGTCGCGACGCTCGCCTGGCCCGCCATCTGGCTGTTCATGCCCGGCCGGATCGATCATCACGGGCTGCAGATCGTCTTGCTGCTCGCGGCCGCCGATGCGCTGCTCCGCCCGGCCTCGTGGCGCAGCGGCGCGACGCTGGGCGCGGCGGTCGCG
>JASLBO010000401.1 GCA_030146605.1 Sphingomonas sp.
CAAAATGGAGCCGACCTAGTCCGACTTCCGTCCCGCCGGGCAGCGCGACAGGAAATATTGGCGCTTCAGGTCGATCGCCTCCTGCCGCATGGTTTCGAGGCGGCGCTGGTCGTCGAGGGCGCGCTGGCGATCGTCCAGCGCCAGCTGACGCAATGCGAGTTCCTGGTCCGAAACGCCGCCGGCCTCTTGCGGCTGCGCCGGCGTTGCCGGGCTCTCGCGCAACGCGCGCCGCCGGTTCGCCGCATCGAAGCGCTCGGCGGCGATCCGGGCCTGTTCCTGATAGAATGCGGTGACCGCCGCACTGCGCCGGCGCGCTTCCGCCGCGAAGACCGGAAGGACGGCCGCGCGTTCGCAGCGCTCGATCGCGGCATCGAGCGCCGGCAAGTCGACAGGATCGGCCGACTGGAAGGCGGCGACGAGCAAGAGAAGGTAGGACATCGGCAGCGCCTTATCGGGCCTGCGCCGCGCGGCGCGCCATCACTTCGAGATAGGTATCGATCACTTTCTGGTTGATCGAGTCCCACTCATAGGCCTGCGCCTTGGCATGCCCGGCGGCGCCCTGTGCCTTGTGGAGGGCAGGGTCGGCGACCAGGCGGGCGATCGCGTCGGCATAAGCCTCGCAGTCGCGCGGGGGGACCAGATAGCCGTTCACGCCGTCCTCGATCAGATCGACCGCGCCGGTCGCGCGTGCCGCGACCACGGGGATGCCGCATGCCATCGCCTCGAGCGTGACGTTGCCGAACGTCTCGGTCACCGACGGGTTGAACAACACGTCCATCGAGGCGACCGCGCGGCCGAGATCGTCACCGCCCTGGAAGCCGGCGAACGCGGCGTCGGGAACCCGCTCGGCGAACCAGTCACGCGCCGGACCGTCGCCGATCACGAGGACGCGGTGCGGCACGCCCCGCTCGCGCAGCGCGCCGCAGACATCGGCGAAGACGTCGAGACCCTTTTCGAGGACCAGCCGGCCGAGAAAGCCGACCGCGAACTGGTCGTCGGCGATGCCGAGCGCGCGGCGCCATTCGAGATCGCGGCGTGCGGGGGTGAAGCGGGTGTGATCGACGCCGCGCGACCAGATCCGGACCGGCGCGGTCACGCCCCACGAACGGATCAGTTCGGCCATCGACTCGCCGGGCGTCACGACCTGATCGACGCGGTTGTAGAAGCGGGTCAGGCCCTTGATCATCAACGGCGCGAGGAAGCCGATGCCGTAATAAGCCGGATAGGTCTCGAAGCGGGTGTGGAGCGAGGCGACGGTGGGGATATCGCGGTCGCGCGCCCAGCTGACCGCGCGGTGGCCGAGAAATTCGGGGGCCGAGACATGGACGAGGTTGGGCTTGAACGCGGCGAGGTCGTCGCGCGTGGTGCGCGGCAGGTGCCACGCGAACTTATACTCGGCACGGCCGCCGGGAACGGGAAGCGCCGGCACGCTGACAAGGTCGCCCGTCGGCGGGAAGGCAGGGGTGTCGGTGGTCGGCGAATAGATGCGTAGCGTCACGCCCTGGCGGAGCAGATAGCCGGCGAGCTTGTTGAGCGCCTGGTTCGCACCGTCGCGGACATAATTGTAATTGCCGCTGAAAAGCGCGACGCGGAGGTCGGATGCCTGCATCGCGGCGCGATAGCGGGGGCGGGGACGGGGGGCAAGGTTGGCGCTTCCACCCGCCTCCGGAGGATTGCAGTTGTTCCCTGCTTGTTCCTGCGCTAGCGTGGCGCCATGGCGAAGCCCAAGAAGCGTTATGTTTGTCAGGCCTGCGGGTCGGTGTCCTCGCAATGGGCGGGGCAGTGCGCCGATTGCGGCGACTGGAACACGCTGGTCGAGGATGGCGGCGGCGTGGTGACTCCGTTCCAGGCGAAGCACAATCTCCAGTCCGGAGGGCGGGCGATCCAGCTCGTCGGGCTCGATACCGAGATCGCCTTGCCCGAGCGGATGGGGACGGGGATCGCCGAGCTCGACCGGGCGCTGGGCGGCGGTTTCGTCGAGGGGAGCGCGACGCTGATTGGCGGCGATCCGGGGATCGGCAAATCGACTCTGCTGCTGCAGGCGGCGGCGCTGATCGCGCGGCGCGGACTGCAGGTAGCCTATGTCTCGGGCGAGGAAGCGGCGGATCAGGTGCGGCTGCGCGCGCGGCGGCTGGGGCTGGGCGATGCGCCGGTGCAGCTCGCCGCGGCGACTTCGGTACGCGATATCCTGACCACGCTCGGGCAAGGGCCAGCGCCTGCGCTGGTGGTGATCGATTCGATCCAGACGATGCATTCCGACCTGATCGAAGGCGCGCCGGGAACAGTGAGCCAGGTGCGGGCGAGCGCGCAGGAACTGATCCGCTTCGCCAAGGAACGGGGCACCGCGCTGGTGCTGGTCGGCCACGTCACCAAGGACGGCAGTATCGCCGGGCCACGCGTGCTCGAGCATATGGTCGATACCGTGCTGGCGTTCGAAGGCGAGCGCAGCCACCAATATCGCATCCTGCGCGCGGTCAAGAACCGCTTCGGCGGCACCGACGAGATCGGCGTGTTCGCGATGCAGGCCGAAGGGCTGAGCGAAGTCGGCAATCCGTCCTCCCTGTTCCTCACCCACCGCGACGAGAATATGAGCGGGACCATCGTCTTCCCCGCGCTCGAAGGCACGCGGCCGGTGCTCGTCGAGGTGCAGGCGCTGACCGTGCGGCTGGCGAGCGGCGCGACGCCGCGGCGCGCGGTGGTCGGCTGGGACAGCGGACGGCTGGCGATGATCCTCGCGGTGCTCGAAGCGCGCTGCGGGCTGAGTTTCTCGTCGTGCGAAGTCTATCTCAACGTCTCTGGCGGCTACCGCCTGCAGGATCCCGCCGCGGACCTCGCCGTGGCCGCGGCTCTGGTGTCGGCGCTCGCCGACCGGCCGATGCCGGCGGATGCGATCGCGTTCGGCGAAGTCGCGCTGTCGGGCGAGGTGCGCCCGGTGGCGCATGGCGCGCTGCGGTGCAAGGAGGCGGCCAAGCTCGGCTTCGCGCGCGCGCTGGCGCCGGCGGCGCAGGCCGATACCGGCGGGCTCGCACTGGCTGGGTTCAAGAATCTCGGGGCCTTCGTGGATCATTTGCTGGGGCGGTAGGGCGTCCGGGTTTGTCGGCGGCGGGCGTGGTGATAGGGCTCTCCGGACAGGAGGTCGCCATGCGGGGATGCCGGGCGTGAAGGTCTTTTTCGACGGAGGATGCCGCCCCAATCCGGGGGCGATGGAGATCGCGGTCGTCGCGGCCGGGCGGACCACGATCCTGCGCGACCTTGGCGACGGCACCAGCATGGATGCCGAATGGCTGGCGCTGATCCACGCGCTGACGCTCGCCCGGTCGCTCGGCATGCCGGACATCGTGCTGGTCGGCGACGCCGCGGACGTCATCGCCAAGGCCAACGGCACCTTGAAATCTCGCGGTGCCGCGGCCGGGCATTGCGAGCGGTTCCGCGCGCTGGCATCGGCCGGCGCGCCGCCGCGCGTCCGCCACATCAAGCGCTCGCACAATCTCGCGGGGATCGCGCTCGCCAGGCTGCACGCGCGATGACATTGCTCCTGTTCAACAAGCCCTATGGCGTGCTGTGTCAGTTCACCGATGAAGGCACGGGCCCCAGACGCCCGACGCTGGCCGACTTCGTCAAGGTGCCCGGCGTCTATCCGGCGGGCCGGCTCGATCTCGACAGCGAAGGGCTGCTGGCGCTCACCGACGACGGCAAATTGCAGCTGCGAATCGCCGATCCGAAGTTCAAGCTGCCGAAAACCTACCTCGTCCAGGTCGAGGGTGAAGTCGCCGAACCAGCCCTCGCGACGCTGCGGCAGGGGGTTGCCCTGAAGGACGGAGTGACTCGCCCCGCCGAGGCCGAGCGTATCGCCGCGCCCGAGCTGTGGCCGCGCGAGCCGCCGGTGCGCTTCCGCAAGACCGTGCCCGATTGCTGGATCCGGCTGACGATCCGCGAAGGGCGCAATCGGCAGGTGCGCCGGATGACCGCCGCGATCGGCCACCCGACCTTGCGGCTGGTGCGCTGGAGCATCGGCGACTGGTCGCTCGACGGGATAGAGCCGGGACAATGCCGACGCGCCTGAAGTTGGCGGCGGGGCTACCAATTCGCTGCGGCGCACTGCACAGTGACGGTATGAAGCAATCGACTGCAATCACGATCGCCGCCAGCGTCGCCGCCGCGACCTTTGGCGGCCTGTTTTTCTATTCGCGCGCGACGCGGCCGCCGGTGATCAATCCGGATGTGCCCGAGCCGGCCAAGCCGGTGGAACTCGCGCGCTATCTCGGCAAATGGTTCGAGATTGCGCGGCACGAGAACCGTTTCGAGAAGGGCCTGGACGCAGTCACTGCGGAATATGCCCTCGACGGACAGGGCAGGGTCCGCATCGTCAACAGCGGCTGCCAGGGCGGACCGCACGGCACGCGCAGTTCGGTGGAGGGGCGCGCAATCGTCACCGACGAGGCGACCAATGCCAAGCTCAAGGTGTCGTTCTTCGGGCCATTTTATGTCGGTGACTATTGGGTGCTCGATCACGGCGACGACTATGGCTGGTCGATCGTCGGCGAGCCGGGCGGCCGCTATCTATGGGTGCTGAGCCGCGAAGCGAGCCCGGCGCCCGCGGCGGTCGAGGCGCTGCTTCAACGAGTGGAGTCGCTCGGCTATGACCGATGGGCGCTGCGGATCACGCAGCAGGAGTGAGCGGCGAGTCGGCCAGCGTCGATTCCACCTAAATTGAAGCGGGTCGGTTCCCCTGCGAAAGCCGGGGCCCAGGAGCCGAGAGCGCCCCGCTTGTGACCTTGGACCCCTGCTTTCGCAGGGGAACAGGATCAGCCTGAATGAAACTGACTAGACGATGTCCGCTGTTGCCCGAAGCTGGTCATAGCCGGAGCGGTTGCCGATCGTGAGAACGGACATTCTGGATCGGGATTCTGAGGCTCGGAACCCTGCGGAAAAGCGGGGCGTGATGGCAGTGTCACGACCGGCGGGTTTTGGCGTCCTGGACCTCGAACGCCGTCAGAATAGGGCAAGGGCCTTCCGAACCTGACCCGCATTCCTGCGCGAGCCGACGAAGCGAGGCGCGCACTCGCGTCAGCTCCTCGATCCTGGCATCCAGCGCCGCGATCCGCTCCATCGCGAGCTTCCGCACCTTCGCGCGATCGTCAGTCGCATCGAGCGCCAGCAGTTCGCCGATCTGCTCCAGGGTGAACCCGGCTCCTTGTGCAGATCGGATGAACCGAAGCCGGTGCACATCATCGGTGCCGTAGCGCCGAACACTGCCGCCGCTTCCACCTCCGCTCGGCCGCTCGGGGATGTCGAGGAGCCCGCGGCGCTGGTAGTAGCGCACTGTCTCCACACCGACGTCGCCCTCACGTGCAAGGCCCGCTATCGTCATGTTCGCCATGCCTTGACTCCGTACTATAGTACGGATGCCATATAGCCCCGGCAAGCAAGCTGGAGAAGTATGATGGCGACGTTGGCGCCGAAGAAAGCAACGATCTACCGGATGGTGATGCCAGCGCACACCTGCCCGTTTGGTTTGAAGGCAAAAGACCTGCTGCGTCGGCAGGGGTACGAGGTCGAGGATCACTTGCTCCGTACGCGCGAGGAGACCGACGCGTTCAAGGCGAAAAATGGTGTGAAGACCACGCCGCAGACTTTCATCGGCGGCGAGCGGGTCGGTGGCTATGACGATCTGCGCCGCTTCTTTGGAAAGACGGTGCGTGATCCCAGCGCTGTCACCTACCGTCCCGTCATTGCCGTGTTCGCGGTGACGGCGCTGATGGCGCTCGCCACCAGCTACGCGGCTTTCGGCACGCCGTTTACGCTGCGTGCGGGCGAGTGGTTCATCGCTTTCTCCATGTGCGTGCTCGCGATGCTCAAGCTCCAGAACCTCGACAGCTTCTCCAGCATGTTCCTCAACTACGACCTGCTCGCCAGGCGTTGGGTTCCTTATTCCTACATCTATCCGTTCGCGGAAGGTGGCGCGGGCGTGCTCATGATCGCAGGGGCAGTGACCTGGCTCTCGGTCCCGATCGCGCTCGTCATCGGCGGCATCGGGGCGGTGTCGGTGTTCAAGGCCGTCTATGTCGAAAAGCGCGAACTGAAATGCGCATGCGTGGGCGGCGACAGCAACGTGCCGCTTGGCTTTCTATCCCTGACCGAGAACCTGATGATGATCGCGATGGCCGTCTGGATGGCTGTGGCTGCTCTCGGGCTCTCAGGGCATGCCATGTAGGCTTCTGCCTCCGCTACGGCCGCGATCCCGAGGTTCGCCCGCCGACTGGCGATGTAATTGACCCTTAAGGGCGCGAAATCACGTAGATGGACGCGTGGCTTACTCTGGGCGGGCGGACAACCGAACGGTTATGGCACCGCGCGCACGAGACGCCTTCCGCCCCGCCGGACGGACGACTATCAGGGCGGCGGGAGGGACGCATTTCATGTCTTTGACTGGTCTCGATATCGTGGTGCTGCTCGCCATCGGCGGGGCGGCGGTGCTCGGGTTCATCCGCGGGTTCGTGACCGAAGTGCTCGCGTTGGGCGCATGGCTCGCGGTGGTTCTGGTGCTCAAGCTGTTCCACGCTCCGCTCGCTGAAGTCGTGGCAGGCTGGGTCGGGACGGCGCAAGGCGGGGCGGTGCTGGCCTTCGCGATCCTCGCGGGCGTTACCTATTTCGCCGGTCGAATGATCGCCAATACGATCGGGTCGCGGATGCGCGAGAGCTTTCTCGGGCCGATCGATCGCGCTTTGGGGTTCGGCTTCGGCGCTTTGAAGGGGCTGGTGCTGGTGAGCATCGGCTTCCTGCTGCTGGTGCTGGTGTTCG
>JASLBO010000432.1 GCA_030146605.1 Sphingomonas sp.
TCCGCTGCTTCGCGGATCACTTCGACGGGATCGCCGAGCAGCGCCCGCACCGGCTCGACCAGCGCCGCGCTGCCACTGTTCCCCGCGGCGATCAGGCAATTGCGCACCATCCGATCCCGCCCGATCCGCTTGATCGGCGACCCGGCGAAGACCTCGCGAAACGCCGCATCGTCGAGCGCCAGCAGGTCCGCCAGCGCCGGCGCCGTAAGCTCGGCGCGCGGCGCGAATGCCATATTCGCCTGCGCCGCCGCCGCGAACTTGTTCCACGGGCAGACCGCGAGGCAATCGTCGCAGCCATAGATGCGGTTGCCCATGTTCGCGCGGAATTCGAGCGGGATCGGCCCCTTATGCTCGATCGTCAGATACGAGATGCAGCGCCGCGCATCGAGCCGGTAGGGCGCAGGAAAGGCGTCCGTCGGGCACGCCGTCTGGCATGCGTCGCAACTGCCGCAGGTGCTGGGTTGGGCGCCGTCGGGCGCGAGATCGAGCGTGGTGTAGATCGCCCCGAGAAACAGCCAGCTGCCATGGCTGCGGCTGACCAGATTGGTGTGCTTGCCCTGCCAGCCGAGCCCGGCGGCTTCGGACAGCGGCTTCTCCATCACCGGCGCGGTATCGACGAAGACCTTGACGTCGGCGCCCGGCGCCGCGCCGACCAGCCAGCGCGCCAGTTCCTTGAGCCTGCGCTTGATCAGATCGTGATAATCGGCGCCTTGCGCATAGACCGAGATCCGCCCGGTCTCGCCTTCGCCCGCCAGGGCGAGCGGATCGACCGCGGGCGCGTAGCTCATGCCCAGCGCGATCACCGAACGCACCTCGGGCCAGAGCGCGGCGGGGCTCTCGCGGTGATGCGCGCGCTCCTCCATCCAGATCATCGAGCCGTGCGCGCCTTCGGCCAGCCATTGGCGCAGCCGCTCGCCCGCCGCCGGCGCTGCATCGGCGCGCGCAACCCCGCAGGCGGCAAAGCCGAGTTCGGCCGCCTTCTCCTGGATCCGCTGTTCGAGTGGCTTGTCTTGGCGCACGCGGACCCGCTACCACGAAGCGCAACGGAGGACATTAGTTTGAACAGCGATCTGGCGGTGAGCGCCACCGGCCTCGTCAAGCGCTTCGGCGATCGGCGGGCTGTCGACGGAGTCAGCATCGCAGTACCCAGGGGGCTGATCTACGGCGTGCTCGGCCCCAACGGCGCCGGCAAGACCACGACGTTGCGCATGCTGCTGGGAATCATCGAGCCCGATCATGGCGAACGTCGCCTACTCGGCGAGGCCGCGCCGCGCGACGCCAGCGACCGGGTCGGCTACCTGCCCGAGGAGCGCGGGCTCTATCCCAATATGAAATGCCGCGAGGCGATTGCGTTCATGGGTGCGCTGCGCGGGCTGCCGTGGCGCGTCGGGCGCAAGCGCGCGGGCGAGTTGCTCGAAGCGGCCGGGCTCGGCCACGCTGCGGACGACAAGATTCGTAAACTTTCCAAAGGTATGGCTCAACTTGTTCAGTTGCTCGGCTCGGTCGTGCACGAACCCGAATTGCTGGTGCTCGACGAACCGTTTTCGGGGCTCGACCCGGTCAATCAGGAGCGGCTGGAGAAGCTGATCCGCGCCCAGCGCGACCGCGGCGCGACGATCCTGTTCTCGACGCATGTGATGGCCCATGCCGAACGGCTGTGCGACTATCTGTCGATCATCGCCGGGGGCGTGGTGAAGTTCGAGGGGACGGTGGACGAGGCCCGGGCATTGCTGCCGCTCAAGGCGCATTATACCCCGCACCGGAATGCCGAAACCGCTGGCGCGCTTCTGCCCGCCGATGCCGAACGCGAGAACGGCAGCTGGCGCTTCACGGTGCCGCCGGAGGGGATCGAGGCATTGCTCGTCCGGCTGATCGATGCCGGCTATGGCATTTCGGGCCTTTCGATCGAGCGGCCGGGGCTGCACGATGCCTTCGTCAAGATCGTCGGCCCCGAAGCGCTGGAGCAGGCGGCATGAAGTTCTCCCGGATGCTCCGCCAGGCACTCACCGTGGCGCGCCGCGATTTCACCGCGACGGTGATGACGCCGACCTTCCTGCTGTTCCTCCTCAGCCCCTTGCTCATGATCGGCTTCGCGCTGGTCGGCAGCATGACCGCGTCGAGCGCGGCGGGAGGGAGTGCGGAACGCCAACGTGTCGTGGTCATCGCAGCGCCCGCGAAGGCGGGTGTGATCCATGCAGCCGACAAACAGCTGCGTGAGCTGATCGTTGGGCCAAGGTCGTGGGCGGCGCTGCAAATCGAGGGCGCGGGCGACGATGTTGCGGCGCAAGCCCGGGCGCTGCTCGACAGCGGCCAATATGACGTGACCGCGGTGCTCTATGGACCACTCGAACGGCCGACCATCCTGCGGCGGCCTTCCGGCTATGCGGACGCCAATTATCTCGCCCAGCTCGCCGAACATACGCTGCGCGCCGAACGGAGCGGCGGCGCGTCGCTGAGCCAGGCTGAGATCAAAATCGTCAGCGCCGGCCAGGCGACCAGCGGCGGCCGGAGCCAGACCGCGTTTTTCGCCACGCTCGGCGTCTTCTTCCTGACATTGATGCTGTCGGGACAGGCGGTCGGGGCGATGGCCGAGGAGCGATCGAACAAGGTGATCGAAGTCCTCGCCGCGGCGATTCCGCTGGAGAGCGTGTTCTTCGGCAAACTGATCGGGGCGTTCGGATCGGCTTTGCTGTTCGTCTGCTTCTGGGGCACCTTGCTCGCCCAATTGCCGCGCTTCGTCCCCGAGTGGGTCGCTGCCGAGCTCGGCAATCTGAGCGCCGCGGTCGGGCCGATCTTCCCGTTGCTGTTCGTCGTCTACTTCACCATGGCGTATATGCTGCAGAGCGCGGTGTTCCTCGGCGTCGGCGCGCTCGCTGGCACCCAGCGCGAGATCCAGATGCTGTCGCTGCCGATCACGATCTTCCAGTTCGCGATGTTCGGCTTCGCCTCCTACGCGGCCGGCCAACCCGGCAGCTGGCTCGCGCTCGCCGCGGAGATCTTCCCGTTCAGCTCGCCGCTGGCGATGGCGGCGCATGCGGCGAATTCGGCGGCCTTGTGGCCGCACGCACTGGCGCTCGCCTGGCAGATGCTGTGGGTGGCGATCACGGTGACGGTGGCGGCGCGGCTGTTCCGGCGGGGGGTGCTCAAATCGGGCGGCCCGAAGCGGAGCAAGCGCCAGCCCGCACGCCACGCTATTGACACAGCTGTCAGTTAAGGTTCTCCTCTCCGCAAAACAGGAGAGGCAGAATGGCGACGCTGGCGACCGGGTCGAGTTCGGAGAACGCAGTCGATCCGCTCGATATGAGCCGGCCCGAGCTCTATCGCGACGATGTCTGGCAGGCGCCCTTCCGCGAACTGCGCGAAAAGGCGCCGGTATATTATACCGAGCATAGCAGCTTCGGTCCCTTCTGGTCGGTCTCGTCGTACAAGCCGATCGTCCAGGTCGAATCGCTGCCCGATCTCTATTCGTCCGAAGCGGGCGGGATCACGATCGCCGACCTCAAGGAAGGCGACATCAAGATGCCGATGTTCATCGCGATGGACCGGCCCAAACATACCGGCCAGCGGCGAACGGTCGCGCCGGCATTCACGCCTTCGGAAATGGTGCGGATGAACGAGAATATCCGCACCCGGAGTGCGGAGATCCTCGATTCGCTGCCGGTGGGCAAGGAGTTCGACTGGGTCGATACCGTGTCGATCGAACTGACCACCCAGATGCTGGCGATCCTGTTCGACTTTCCGTGGGAGGAGCGCCGCCTGCTGACCTATTGGTCCGACTGGGCCGGCGATATCGAGATCGCCAAGGATCCGGTGCGCAAGGACGAGCGGCGCACCATCCTGTTCGAATGCGCCGCCTATTTCGGCAATCTATGGCAGAGCAAGGTCGGCAAGGAGCCGACGCCCGACCTCATCTCGATGATGATCCATTCGGACGCGATGGCGCACATGGATCAGATGGAGTTTCTCGGAAACCTCATCCTGCTGATCGTCGGCGGCAACGACACGACGCGCAATTCGATGAGCGCTTTTGCCTGGGGGCTCGAGCAATTCCCGGACGAGCGAGCCAAGCTCGAGGCCAATCCGGGGCTAATCCCCAATGCGGTGCAGGAGATCATCCGCTGGCAGACCCCGCTCGCGCACATGCGCCGCACCGCGACGCAGGATGCCGAGCTCGAAGGGCAGCAGATCCGCGCGGGTGACAAGCTGGCGCTCTGGTATCTCTCGGCCAATCGCGACGAGAGCGTGTTCCCGCAGGCCGACCGGATCATCGTCGACCGCGAGAATGCCCGGCGGCATCTGGCGTTCGGCCACGGCATCCACCGCTGCGTCGGCGCGCGGCTCGCCGAGCTGCAGATCGGGATCTTGCTCGAGGAAATGGCGAAGCGCCGCCTGCGGGTGAACGTCCTGCGCGAACCCGAACGCGTCGCGGCTTGCTTCGTCCACGGGTACAAGAAGATGCCGGTGGAATTGAGCCGGTATTGAGAAGTCCTTCTCCCCTTGTGGGAGAAGGAAGGGACCCGCTGCGAAGCAGTGGGAAGGATGAGGGGGACGTCTGGTGAGACACACTCCCCCTCACCCTTCCGCCGATTTCATCGGCTCCCTCCCTCTCCCACAAGGGGCGAGGGAGATTGGAATCTCGCCGGCACCACCCCACATCCAGCGCATGCAAACCAGTCGCCGCAATCTCCTCGCCGTCGCCGGGCTCGGGGCCATCACCGCCGCTTGCGGCGGCGGCGCGCCCGCCGAGGCGGCGCAGCGCTTTCCGTTCACCCTCGCCGATGCCGAATGGAAGAAGCGGCTGAGCCCCGCCGCCTATCGCACGCTGCGGCAGGGCGCGACCGAGTTTCCGGGAACCAGCCCGCTCAACAAGGAGCATCGCGCCGGGGTATTCGCCTGTGCCGGGTGCAAGCTGCCGCTGTTCGCCTCCTCGACCAAGTTCGAGAGCGGAACCGGCTGGCCGAGCTTCTATGCGGCCTTGCCCGATGCAGTGGTGACGAAGCGCGATCGCACGCTGGGGATGGTGCGCGTCGAAGCGCTGTGCCGCCGCTGCGGCGGGCATCTCGGCCATGTCTTCGACGACGGGCCACGCCCGACCGGCAAGCGCTATTGCATGAACGGCGTGGCGCTGGCGTTCACGCCCAAAAGCTGAGGGTCAGTTGACGCCGGTCTCGGGCCGGAGATCGCTGAGGTCGAGATCGAGCGAAGCGACCAGCACCGGATCGACCTTCTTCGCGATCGTGAGCGGCGCGTCGAACGCATCGTCTTCCGCGCCGTCGGAATAGATGAAGCCGTTGACCGGGTAGCTCGAGGTGCCGAGACCACCGAGCGGGGCGAACCATACGCGGACTTCGCTCCAGTCCCCTGCCGTCGACACGTCTACGGCACGAACGTCGCGCTCGATGCCGCCGCGACGCGACCAATTGGCATGGCTGAGCAGAACTTCCCGATCGCTGACAACCTGCGATACCATCGCGACATGGCCGAACGGGTTCTTCGAGGTCTTCTTGAACGACATCACCGCGCCGACCCTGGGGGTGTTGCCGCGCTCGTAGCGGCCGGCCGCCTGGCTCCACCAGGTCCATGCATTGCCGTGGATCTTCACGCCGGAAACCTCACGCGCATAAGGCACGCACTGGAGATAGGCGCTCTTCGCCTGCGCTGGCATCACGGTCATCAGGGCGCACGACACCAACAGCGCAAAGCGCGCTGCGAAAACACGGAAATTCATTGGACCCCCCGGTCAGGAAGCGGTTGAGAGTTGCTAACCTGATCATAGGACGGCGGTACACCCCCTCGGACGGCCGATCCGACGAACCGTTGCGGCGAACCGATGGGTTGAAGGAACGACCCGAGAAGTGGCGGAAAACTGCGGATTCTACGTAGTGCGAAGAATTAGAATCTCTTAATTCGTCCGATCTCCCAAGGGTATTGATCCACCCGGAGAAGCTGAACGGAGGTCCGGAGCCACCCACCAAGGCGCATTTTTGTTGCGCCGGGGCATCGACCTAGGTGTTTTCCACGATGCCAAAACTCGATTCATCGCAACCGATGTTGCGCTGCACCACCTTTTAGATTCCTATAATGAATGGGAGCCAACGGCTGATTAAGCGGCGCGTTAACCAATCTGTCGCATGATCGCCGGTGGGATTGAGTGGGGTGGGAGTTAAGGTGATGGCATCGAGAATGAAGCCGGCCGAGGGCGCCATGACGCTGGCCGAAATGAAGGAATTTGCGGGGTTTTCCGCAGCGACGCAGCGTTACGTGCGCCGCGCGCTCGACATCGGCCTCGAGCGTGAGGACGCGATGGAGCGCTGGTCGCGCGACGTGGTGGAGGCCGCCAGCATCCGCGCCCAGGCGCGCATGTACGAGCGCATCCCCGAGCTGCGCGCGCTGATGCCCGACGACAACGATCTGGGCGCGATCGAGCCGTTCATGGCGCCGCTCGTCACCGTGTCGGCGTTCGATCTCGGCCAAGGGCGGCTGACCAGCTTCTCGGCC
>JASLBO010000448.1 GCA_030146605.1 Sphingomonas sp.
GTGATGGAGAACATCCAGAACTCGCTCCAGCGGCTCGCCAGCCAGTACGGCGTCGAGATCGTCGACGTGCGGATCAAGCAGACCGAGCTGCCGACCGGCTCTCCGCTCGAGAGCGCGCTCAACCGCATGGCGACCGCGCGGCGGCAGGAAGCCGCGACGATCAAGGCGCAGGGCCTCAAGGAAGCGCAGATCATCCGCGCCACTGCGTCGGCGCAGGCAGCGCAGGTCTATGCCCAGGCGTTCAACAAGGATCCGGCATTCTACGATTTCTACCGCGCGATGCAGTCGTACCGGACGACCTTCCTCGCGCAGAGCGAGGGCAAGGGCGACACGTCGATCATCCTGTCCCCCCAGAACAGCTATCTGCGCGAGTTCATGGGGCAACGATGATCCTGCAGCTTCGTTCATATTCAATCGGCGTTCAGCAAGTGGACGCGACAAGCTGATCCGAACGCTATCCCGTCCTTTGAGAGGATTCGCCCACGTGCGTTACGTCTACGCCCTTACCACTGCCCTTGCCCTTGGTGGCGCCGCCACTGCCCTGACGCTGAATCATCCCGCGGGTGCGCAGACCGCGCAGAACGAGCCGGGTGCGATCCAGGCGAGCGCGCCCCGCCCCGGCGCGCCGATGAGCTTTGCCGACATGGTCGCCAAACTCCAGCCCGCCGTCGTCAACATCTCGACGACGCAGCGCATCACCGTCCAGCAGCAGAACCCGTTCCAGGGCACGCCGTTCGAGATGTTCGGCCGTGGGCAGGGCGGCCCGGTCACCCGCCAGGCCGAATCGCTCGGCTCGGGCTTCCTGATCTCGGCCGATGGCTACATCGTCACCAACAACCATGTCGTCACCGCGGGCACCCGCGGCGCAGTGGTCGAGACGATCACCGTCACGCTGAACGATCGCAAGGACTATAAGGCCCGTCTGATCGGCCGTGACGCGTCTTCGGATCTCGCGGTTCTGAAGATCGAGGCCACCGGCCTGCCCTTCGTCCGGCTGGGCGATTCGAACCAGACGCGGGTAGGCGACTGGGTGGTCGCGATCGGCAGTCCGTTCGGCCTCGGCGGATCGGTGACGGCGGGCATCGTCTCGGCGCTGCATCGCTCGACCGTGGGCGGTGCGTTCGATCGCTTCATCCAGACCGACGCCTCGATCAACCGCGGCAATTCGGGTGGTCCGCTATTCGATCTCAACGGCAACGTGATCGGGATCAACTCGCAGATCCTCTCGCCGACCGGCGGCAATGTCGGCATCGGCTTCGCCATCCCGTCGACCGAAGCCAGGCCGATCCTCGATCGCCTGATGAAGGGGCAGGCGATCCAGCGCGGCTATCTCGGCATCCAGATGCAGGATCTGACCGCCGATCTCGCCGATTCGTTCGGCGTGCCCAAGGGCAATGGCACGATCGTCGCGCGCGTCGAGCCGGGCCAGCCTGCCGAAAAGGCAGGCATCCGCCAAGGCGACGTGATCGTCCGGGTCAACAACCGGGATGTCACCCCCGATCAGACCTTGAGCTATCTCGTCGCCAACGTGCCCCCGGGCACGCGCATTCCGATCGAGCTGGTGCGCGACGGCCGCCGCCAGACCGTGACGCTCACCCTCGGCACCCGCCCGCCCGACGAGGAACTCGCCCAGCAGTTCGATCTCGAGGGCAATGATACCGGCCCGCAGGACAGCGAGACGATGGGCGCGGCGTCTCTCGGCATCGCCGTCACGCCGCTCACGCCGCAGATCGCGCGTCAGATCGGTGCCGACGCCAATGCACAGGGCGTGGTGGTGCTGGGCGTCGATGCGAACAGCGACGCGGCGGGCAAGGGTCTTACCCGCGGCGACCTGATCACCACCGCGAATCGCACGCCGGTACGCACCGCGGCGGACCTCGCGCGTATTGTCGGCCAGACCAGGAGCAGCGGCGCCAGGCAGGTAATCCTGTTCGTCCAGCGCCGCGGCCAGGGCCGCTACGTGCCGGTGCAGATTCCCAACTGAACCGCAGCCTTCACGGGCTGACCAATGCCCGTTTCTCCCCTAGAACCGGCTCCGAAAACAGGAGTTCGGTGATGGCGGGAGAGACGGGCATTTTCTTGGGCAGCGCCGGCGCCGAGCGGCAGGAGCTGGTCCTTCGCCGCGCCAACCGCCACGGGCTGATCGCCGGCGCGACCGGCACCGGCAAGACGGTGACGCTGCAAGTGCTCGCCGAGGGCTTTTCCGCGGCCGGCGTCCCGGTGTTCGTGTCCGACGTGAAGGGTGACCTCTCCGGACTCGGCATGGGCGGATCGCCGGTGGCGAAGACCCACGCCACCTTCGCGGCCCGCGCCGCCGAAATCGGCGACGCCGAATGGCGATACGGCGAACTGCCGGTGCAGCTCTGGGACCTGTTCGGCGAGCAGGGTCATCCGATCCGCGCGACGATCTCCGAAATGGGGCCGCTGCTGCTCGCGCGCCTGCTCGATCTCAACGAAACGCAGGAAGGCGTGCTCAACGTCGCCTTCCATGTCGCCGACGAAGAGGGGCTGCTGCTGCTCGACCTCGACGATCTGCAGGCGATGCTCGCGCATTGCGCGGAGCGGGCGAGCGAGCTTTCGACCAAGTTCGGCAACATCACCAGGGCGAGCGTCGGCACGATCCAGCGCCAGTTGCTTCAGCTGCGCACGCAGGGCGCGGAGAATTTCTTCGGTGAGCCGGCGCTCGACATCAGCGAGTTCATCCGCACCGATGATCGCGGGCGCGGCGTCGTCAATATCCTCGCGGCGGACAAATTGATGGCGAGCCCGCGGCTCTACGGCAGCTTTCTGCTGTGGATGCTCTCGGAGCTGTTCGAGACGCTTCCCGAGATCGGCGATCCCGACAAGCCGGTGCTCGTCTTCTTCTTCGACGAGGCGCACCTGCTGTTCGACGATGCGCCCAAGGCGCTGCTCGACAAGATCGAGCAGGTCGTCCGGTTGATCCGCTCGAAGGGCGTCGGAATCTATTTCGTCACCCAGAACCCGATCGACATTCCCGAGGATGTGGCGGGGCAGCTCGGCAACCGGGTGCAGCATGCGCTGCGCGCCTTCACGCCGAAGGACGCCAAAGCAGTGCGCTCGGCAGCCGAGACCTTCCGCGCCAATCCCGATCTCGACGTGGCGACCGCGATCACCGAGCTGAAGGTGGGCGAGGCTCTGGTGTCGGTGCTGCAGGAGGATGGCTCGCCCTCCCCGGTGCAGCGCACGCTCATCCGCGCGCCCGGCACCCGGGTAGGGCCGCTCGCGCCCGACGAACGCGCCGTGCTGGTCACCACCGACGCCATCGCCGACAAATACGATCTGCTCGTCGATCGCGAATCTGCCGAAGAGATGCTCGCCGCCAAGGCCGACGAAGCCGTCGCGGCGGCCGCAGAAGCGCAGGCGGAGAGCGCGGAGGACAAGGCCGCCGCGGCGCGCGCCAGGGAGCAGGCGCGGATCGCCAAGGAGGCCCAGCGCACGCGTCTCGCCACCGAGCGCGCGCAGGCGACCGCGACATCGCCTTGGGCAAAGGTCGCGACCTCGGCGGCGCGCTCCGCCTCCTCCTCGCTCGGACGTCAGGTCGCCAACGAAGTCGGGCGCGAGATCTTCGGCGGGCGCGGACGGCGCTCTTCCAGCCTCGGCGCGCAACTCGTGCGCGGCGTGCTGGGCGGGCTGTTCAGAGGCTGACAAGCGCGGTTCCGCTACGCCGTTAGCCACCCATTCTACCGTCACCCCGGCCGAAGTGCCGGGGTCCATGGTGCCGCGACGGATGGATTGGCGCCTCTTGCCCTTCCTCCAGCCTCCCGGTGGACCCCGGCACCGCGGCCGGGGTGACGGAGGTTAATTGCTCACACCCGCCACTTGTGCCTAAGCTCGGCGAAACGTTTCCAAGGAGAGCCGAATGGCCACCGCCCCCCGCCCCCCTTCCGAACTGACATTGCGCGGCGTCTTGCTGGGGGGGGCGATCACATTGCTGTTCACCGCGGCGAACGTCTATGCGGGGCTCAAGGTCGGGCTGACCTTCGCCACCTCGATCCCTGCGGCGGTGGTCTCGATGGCGATCCTGCGCTTCTTCCGCGGCAGTTCGATCCTCGAGAACAACATCGTCCAGACGATCGCGAGCGCGGCGGGCACGCTGGCGGCGATCGTCTTCGTTCTGCCGGGGCTGATCATGGTCGGCTGGTGGTCGGGCTTCCCTTACTGGACCACCGTCGCGGTGTGCGTCACCGGCGGCGTGCTGGGCGTGATGTTCTCGGTGCCGCTGCGCCGCGCGCTGGTGACCGGTTCGGACCTTCCTTATCCCGAGGGCGTCGCCGCGGCCGAAGTGCTCAAGGTCGGATCGAACAGCCGCGCCGGCGATGTCGAGAACGCCAGGGGATTGCGCGTGCTGATGCTGGGCGCGCTCTTCTCGGGCGGCTTCGCCTTGCTCGCCAAGATGAAGCTGGTCGCCGAGGAAGCGGGCAAGAATTTCGCCGTCGGCGGCACCGCCACGGGCTTCTCGACGAGCTGGTCGATGCTGCTGATCGGCGTGGGCCATCTGGTCGGCATTTCGGTGGGCGCGGCGATGTTCTTCGGGATGATCATCTCGTGGACCACGCTCGTCCCCTGGTTCGCGTCGGGCGGCGATCTTTCGGCGGGCGTCGATGCGCTGGTCGGCGGCACCTTCCGCGGGCAGGTGCGCTTCATCGGCGCGGGGACGATCGGGGTGGCGGCGATCTGGTCGCTGCTCAAGATCATCGGGCCGATCATCGCCGGGCTGCGTTCGGCGCTGGCCGCTTCGCGGGCACGCGCCGGCGGCGAGACGCTGGCGCTCACCGAGCGCGACTTGCCGATCGGCGTCGTCGGACTGGTCACGGTCGCGATGCTGGTGCCGATCGCGTGGCTGCTGTGGAGCTTCTCCGCCGGTGGTCCGGTCCACGATAATCCGGTGGCGGTGATCGGCGGGACGCTCGTCTACCTGCTCGTCGTCGGCGTGCTGATCGCCGCGGTGTGCGGCTATATGGCCGGCCTGATCGGCGCGTCGAACTCGCCGGTGTCGGGCGTCGGCATTCTCGCGGTGCTCGGCGCGTCGCTGTTGCTCGTGGCGATCTTCGGGCACGAGGCCGATCCGACGCGGACCAACGCGCTGATCGCGTATGCCTTGTTCACCACGGCGATCATCTTCTCGATCGCGACGATCTCGAACGACAATCTCCAGGACCTCAAGACCGGCCAATTGGTCGGCGCGACGCCGTGGAAGCAGCAGGTCGCACTCGTGATGGGCGTCGTATTCGGCTCGCTGGCGATTCCTCTGGTGCTCGATCTGCTCAAGGACACGCTCGGCTTCGTCGGCATGCCGGGTGCGGGCCCCAACGCGCTCTCCGCACCGCAGGCCGCCTTGATCTCGTCGATCGCCAAGGGGGTGCTCGGCGGCGACATCGACTGGGGATTGATCGGGATCGGCGCGGCGATCGGCGCGGGGGTGATCGTCCTCGACGAACTGCTCGGGCGCGCGGGCAGGATGCGCCTGCCGCCGCTCGCGGTGGGCATGGGCATCTATCTGCCGATGGCGCTCACCTTGCTGATCCCGGTCGGCGCGGTGATCGGCTATCTCTACAATCGCTGGGCAAAGCGCAGCATGAATCCCGAATTCGCCGAGCGGATGGGGGTGCTGGCGGCGACCGGGCTGATCGTCGGTGAGAGCCTGTTCGGCGTGGCTTTTGCCGGGGTCCTGGCCTGGGCCAACCGCAACTCGCCGATCCCGCCCAACGACGCCCCTCTGGCGCTCATAAGCGCGAGCTTCGAGAAGATTGCGCTTTGGATCGCGCCGTTGCTGTTCTTCGGCCTGATCGCGCTGATCTACGCGCTCACCCGCGCAATGGTGCGCAGCACACCGCCGGCTTCCGAGCCGCCGATCGATCAGGACATCGCGACCTATCGGTGAGGCTCGGCGACAACGCCCCTCCCTGCAGGCAGGGAGGGGCGTTTCACAGCCTCAGTCCATCTGCTCTAGCAGTGCCTTGATCGGCACGAACGCGAACGCCACCGAGCTGTCCGCCACCCCATACGGAATGAAGATCTTGTCGCCGTGCCGGATCGCGCCGCAGGTGTAGACGACGTTGGGCACATAGCCCTCGCGGTCCTGATCGGCCGCCGCCAGCAGCGGCTCCTTCGAGCGCGCGAGCACCTTCGACGGATCGTTCTTGTCGAGCAATGCCGCGCCGATCGAATATTTGCGCATTGCGCCGACGCCGTGGGTGAGCACCAGCCACCCCTCGGGCACTTCGATCGGCGGCCCGCAATTGCCCATCTGGACGAGCTCCCACGGATATTGCGGCTTGATCAGCAGCTCGCCGCCTTCCCAATGCGTGATGTCTTCCGAAGTGTGGAGGAAAATGTTCTCGCCGTCCTGCCGGCCGAGCATCATGTACTTGCCGTCGATTTTCCGCGGAAACAGCGCCATGCCCTTGTTCCGCGACGCGCCGCCGCTCATCGGCACCAGGTCGATCGCGCGCCAGTCGCGCGTGCGCATCAGCTCGGACTGGATCACCGAGCCGTTATACGCGGTGTAGGTCCCTATCCATTCCTCGCTGCCGTCATCGTGATGGAAATGGCAGATCCGCAGATCCTCCAGCCCGTTCGACTGCGCCTTGGTGATCGGGAAGATGACGGTGCCCGATAGCGTCGAATCGCGATGCCGATACACCGTCACCGGCCCCTCGGGCATCGTGTCCTCGTCCTCCTCGCGCGCGTCGGCGGCGGTGGCAAAGGGCGGCTCGGGGGCGAGCACCAGTTCGTTCTTGTCGGTAATGATGCCTTCGCGGAACGAAACCGAAGAGATGTGGCCCTCGCCCACCGCGCGCAGCGACATCAGAATACGCATGCTGCCCTTGGGCATGCCCGACTGATCGTAATGCGGCACCGCGCTAGGGTTCATCAAAGCCGCGGCGGCATAGCTATATTCGTGGCAGAAATAGGCGCCGAGCAGCTGGCGCTTCTCATCGCCGATGGCGCTGCCGTCGAGCTTGAGCATCGTCTCGATCTCGTCATAGCGCGTCATGAACACGCGGCGCGTCTGCCAGTGGCGCGCCTCGAAGTCCTTGAGCACGATTTCGAGCTGGGCGCTGGCCTCGCCTGGCGACATCGCCAGCACTTCGCTGACGATGCGCTCCGAACGGCTCGGCCCCGCGCCATTCTGCGCCCAGGCGATATGGAACGGACGAACCACCACGCGCGAGGGATCGGCGCGAAGCCGCAGCGTGTGATTGTACAATTCGTGCATTCGTCCCCCAACCGTCCCGGATTGCCGGCGCGCAGGGCTACGCGACGGCGGTGCGGGGGGTGCTTTCCACGTTTTCGGCGGGCTTTGAAAGTACGGAAATCGCGCAATTCGCCAATTGCAGCGCCAGAATCGACTCGGCGCCCTGATTCCGGTTCAAACCGGTCGGCATCAGCCCGTCGAAACAGCCCCCGTCCTGCGCTGTCGCGAGCGGGAGTTCGAGATCGTTGGCGCCGAGATACCAGCGATAGGCTTTCATCGCCTCTCCGTACCAGCGCTTGTCGCTCGTGACTTCATAGGCCGCGACGCACGCGTCGACCGTAGCCTGTGCCTCCAGCGGCTGCTGGTCGAATTGCAGCGGCTCGGAATAAGGCGGCCGGCCAAAGCTCTCGCTGCCCACTGCGCGGAAACGCCCCTCAGGCGACGTCTGGCGTCCGACAATCCAGTCGAGCGTCTCGAGCCCGACCTGGATGAAGTCCTGTCGGCCGAGCACCTTGCCCGCGCGCAGCAGCGCTTCGGGAAGCCGGGCGTTGTCATACGCCAGGACGATCTCGAACCACTGCCATTCAGGCCGGCGGGCCTGATCGAGCAGAGCGATCAGCTCATCGCCATAGCGGGTGAGGATGTTGCGCGACAGCGCGTGGCCCGGATGCGCCTCGATCATCGCGGCAGCGCCCAGCATCGCGAAGGCATGGCTGCGCGGAGCATCGAGCTCGAGCGCCATCGGCGCAGTGGTGTCGAACATCATCGACGCCCAGTCGCGATGCTTCTGCGCCCGCGCATCGCGCGCGGTGACGCCCAGCGCCCAGATGGCACGGCCGTTCGAATCCTCGGAGCCGACATCCTCGCACCAGGTGCGATCGAAGTTCATGAAGTTGCGGAAGCGGCGCTGGTCCGGGTTCCACGCATATTGGACGAACGACGCGTAGATGCTCGTCCATTTGTCGCGAACGACTTCGTCCACATCGTCGATCTTGCACATGAGAATCAGCGCGCGGGCATTGTCGTCGATGCAATAGCCATGGCGGCGATCGGGCACCGAATAGATCGAATGCTGGAGCATGCCCGTCGAATCGCTCATCCGCTCGACTGCTGCGATATCGGGCTTGAGCGTCGCCAGCTCGACCATTGCCTTGGCGAAGCGGCGCGGCTTGGCGGCGACGATCGCGCCTAATTCGCCCATCGCATTCTCGGCGAGGCGCGGCCAGATCATCGTACGCCCGCGGGCATAAGCGCGCTGCCCGAGCGCGAGCCGCTCGTCCTTGTCGGTCAGCAGGCGATCGATCTCGCGGGCGAATGCGGCGCTGTCGCCGAAATCGACCAGAACGCCGTGATCGTCGGCAAGGATCTCGGTCGCGTGGACATAGGGCGTCGAAATCACCGGCTTGCCGACGCCGACGGCGTAGGAAAGCGTGCCCGAAGTGATCTGCGCCGGATTATTGTACGGGGTGACGTAGAGGTCGGAGGCCTGGAGATAGTCGATCAGCTCGTCATGCTCGACGAACGCGTCGATGAACTGAACATGCTCGGCCACACCCCTCTCGGCGGCGAGCGCCTTCAGCCGGTCGCGATACGCCTCGCCTTCGTGCGCAACGAGGTTCGGGTGCGTCGCACCGAGTACCACGTAGAGCGCCTGCGGGTGATTGGCGACGACCTGCGGCAGCGCCGCGATCAT
>JASLBO010000482.1 GCA_030146605.1 Sphingomonas sp.
CTCAAGTCGAAGTCGGGCGTGCATCGGCTGATCAGCGCACTCGAGGAACGCGAGTTCATCCGCCGTCTGCCCAATCGCGCCCGCGCACTCGAAGTGCTGCGCCTGCCCGAGCGGGGCGGCGACACGAAGAAATCCGTGGCGGCCAAAGCCGAAAAATCGAGCCCGGCTCCCGCAACTTTGCCCAGGCCGGCGAACGATGTCGTCGAGATCCCCCTGCACGGCCGCATCGCCGCGGGCACCCCGATCGAGGCACTCGAAGGTTCGACCATGCTCCCCGTCCCCGCCGCATTGCTCGGCGCAGGTGAGCATTATGCGCTCGAAGTGGCGGGAGATTCGATGGTGGAGGCCGGCATTCTCGATGGTGACTATGCGCTGATCCGCCGCACCGAAACCGCACGCGACGGCGAGATTGTCGTCGCGCTGATCGACGATGCCGAGGCCACGCTGAAATATTTCCGCAAGGAAGGCGCGATGGTCCGGCTCGATCCGGCCAATCGCGATTACAGCGCGCAGCGCTACCGGCCGGATCAGGTGCGCGTGCAGGGCAGGCTGGCGGGGTTGCTGCGGCGCTATTGAGCGGCGGCAGGCCGCTCGGCTTTGGTCAGGGCCCATCGGGAGGTTCGCTCCTCCCTCCGCGAGCGGCGGTCAGCTGCCGTTCCGTCCGGCGCACCTCTCCCGCTTGGGGGAGGCTGGACCGTCAGTGGATCGAGCCACGGATGCGAACCGCCGCCCCGGACGGTGCGAACCTTGGCATCGCCAAACGTGAGCGCCATGCCGCCGGTTTTAGCGAGCGTGTCGCGATCGAGCTTGAGCCAGCGCGGCGCGCAGTCAGGCGGCAGGCGGCGTTCGCTCACCACCACATCGGCGGCCCGGCACGCCGCGATCATCTCGCGCCACGGCACCAGATAGCCGCTCCGGGTTGCGAGCACGCGCCAGCGCCGCGCGCGCGCCGCCACGTCGACAAGGCAGAGATCCGGGCTGCACCGCGCGCCCGGCACGTCGGAGAGCAGTTGGAGCTGCGCATCCCCCGCGCCGCTATTCTCGCCGAGCATCGAGCGCGTATAGTCGCCGACACGATCGCGCAGCAGCGCCATTTCCCCACTCGCCATCCGGATCGCGAGATGGCGGCCATCGCCAGTGACGAGCAGGTCGGGCGGCGGCGTCAGCAATGCCCAGCCCAGCCCGAAGGCAAACGGCACTGCTCCCACCCAGCGGACCCGGGTCCGCCATAAGGCGACCCACAGCCCTCCCGTCACGACCAGTGCATAGGCGCCGCCCGGCATCGCCGGCAGCGCCGCCACTGCGCCCGGGGCGGAAGCGGTCGTGTGCGCCAGCCACAGCAACAGGTCGAGCGCGCGCGCCGTCAGCCACCAGACCGGGCCGCCGACGCCCGCAACGTCCAGCGCCAGCGCCAGCGCCTCGAGCGGCATGATCACGAAGGTGGTCAGCGGGATCGCAATGATATTGGCGAGCGCGCCATAGACGCCGGCCTTGTGAAAATGGAACAGCCCGATCGGCATCAGTGCCAGCTCGACCGCGATTCCGGTGAGCAGCAGCGAGCCGAGCCCGCGCAGCAATCGCCGCCCACGCCCCTCCTCGCGCCGCTTGAACCAGCCGCGCACCCGCGGACTCTCATGCAATGCCACGATGGCGGTGACCGCGGCGAAGCTCATCTGAAAGCTCGGTCCGGCCAGCGCCTCGGGCCAGAGCAGCAGGACGAGGAAGGCGCCCGCCGCCACCAGCCGCAGCGTGATCGCCTCGCGCCCGAGGCTCAATGCGAGCAGCACCAGCAACGCCGCCGCGCATGAGCGGATCGTCGGCACCTCGGCGCCGGTGAGCAGGGTATACCCCACTGCGGCCAAGGCGCCCGCTCCCGCCGCCACCACCGGCAGGCGCCAACGCAGCGCCAGCGTCGGACTCAGCGCCAGCAGCCGCAGCACCAGCAGCATCGCCGCGGCGGTGACCGCAGTGACGTGGAGCCCGCTCACCGACAGCAGATGCGCGAGCCCCGAGCGGCGCATCGCCTCCGAATCCGCCTCCGCGATCGCGCCTTGATCGCCGGTGGCCAGCGCGCTGGCGATCCCGCCCCCGCTTCCCGCGATCCGCGACTGGATATGCGTCGACAACCGCGTCCGCAGGTCCGCGCCCGGGGAAGCCGCGGGCCGGACGATCTCGACCGGGGCAAAGCCCTTTCCCGTCGCGCCCAGCTCGGCGAACCATGCGACGCGGGCGAAATCATAGGCCCCGGGCACCGCCGCCGTTGGCGGGGGCATCAGCCGCGCGCGCAGGCGGATCACTGCTCCGCGCGCGATCCCCGCCACTGCGTCTGCGCGGGCGAGATTGACGCGGATCCTCGGCGGAAGGTCGGCATGGCCATTCGGGGCGAGCGTCACGCGCACCATGTCGCGCGCCGGAAGCTGCTCGACCCGTTCGACCCGGGCGGTCACGATCGCCACGGCCGGCCGTGCGAGCACCGGCGCGGCAACGCGCTCACTGCGCCACCAGATCAGCGCGCAGCCCGCGGCCAGCGCTATCCCCGCGATCGCCACCACGCGCGGCGCCCTGCCCCCGCCCGGCAGCATGGCCACCGCCAGCGCCAGCGAGACTCCGCCGAGCATGAATGCGATCCAGCGCGCCGCGTCGGGCAGCAGGAACCACGCCGCGATCCCGGCGCCGAGCATGACCGGCAGCCACAGCACCAATTGCTCGCGCTCGGCCTCGAGCCACGCCTCGATGCCGGCAACGCTATGGCGAAGCGCCGCCCGCGCCCCCATTTGAAGGGCGGGCAACCCCGTGCTAGGGGCCTCGGCGGCTGAGCTGGCCATCGATTTTCAACTCTGGGAGCACGCGCGGTTGAGCGCAATATCTGAAACCGGCGCCGGCAAGGCCGTCGTCACGCGCTTCGCGCCGTCGCCTACCGGGTTCCTCCATATCGGCGGCGCGCGGACTGCGTTGTTCAACCTGCTGTTCGCGCGGCACCATGGCGGCAAGTTCCTGCTGCGCATCGAGGATACCGACCGCGCCCGCTCGACGGAGCCGGCGATCGCCGCGATCCTAGACGGGATGCGCTGGCTAGGCCTCGATTGGGACGGCGACGAGGTTTACCAGTTCGCGCGCGCCGGCCGCCATGCCGAGGTCGCGCACGCGATGCTCGCCAGCGGTCACGCGTACAAATGCTTCGCCACCGCCGAGGAGCTGGAGGCGATGCGTGCCGGGCAGCGCGCCAACAAGCAGCCTTTGCGCTATGACGGCCGCTGGCGCGACCGCGATGCGGGCGAAGCTGCGGAGGGCGCTCCCTTCGTCGTCCGCCTCAAGGCGCCGCGTGAGGGCAGCGTAACGATCGAGGATCAGGTCCAGGGCTCGGTCACCGTCAACAACAGCGAGCTCGACGACATGGTCCTGCTCCGCTCCGACGGCACGCCGACCTATATGCTCGCGGTGGTGGTCGACGATCACGACATGGGCGTTACCCATGTCATCCGGGGCGACGATCATCTCAACAACGCCTTCCGCCAGCTGCCGATCTATCGCGCGATGGGCTGGGACGAGCCCACCTACGCACACATCCCGCTGATCCACGGCGCGGACGGCGCCAAGCTCTCCAAGCGCCACGGCGCGCTGGGGGTCGACGCCTATCGCGACGAGCTGGGGCTCCTGCCCGAAGCCGTCTCCAATTATCTCCTCCGTCTCGGCTGGGGCCATGGCGACGACGAGATCATCAGCCGCGAACAGGCAGTCGAATGGTTTGATCTCGCCGGCGTCGGCAAGAGCCCGTCGCGCTTCGACCTCAAGAAGCTCGAGAATCTCAACGGCCACTATATCCGCGCCACCGACGACGCCCGCCTCACCCACCTGGTGGCGAAGCGACTCCCGTTTGAACTTTCGGAATCGCAATCGACATTGCTCGAGGCGGCAATGCCCTCGCTCAAGCCGCGCGCCGCGAATCTCAACGAGATCGCCGACGGCGCGATGTTCCTTTTCCGGACACGTCCCCTCGACATTGACGAGGGTGCGGCGGCTTTGCTGGAGGGCGACGCCCCCGCGCTTCTTGCTGCGGTGCACACCGCGCTTGACGCGGCCGGAAGCTGGGATACGGAGGCGCTCGAAGCGGCGGTACGGACCGTCGCCGACGATGCAGGGGTCAAGCTCGGCGCCGTCGCGCAGCCTTTGCGCGCGGCGCTCGTTGGGCGACGAACCTCTCCGGGCATCTTCGACGTTCTGGCGTTGCTGGGGCGGGAGGAAAGCTTGGCCCGCATCGCCGATCAAATGACCAAGCCCGCCTGATCCGGGCCAGACAAGGACGACGTGTATGAGCGATACCGCGAAGCTTCAGGTTCCGGGTAAGGAAGTCGAATACCCGATCCTCACGGGCAGCGTCGGCCCCGACGTCGTCGACATCCGCAAGCTCTATGCCCAGACCGGCAAGTTCACCTACGATCCAGGCTTCACTTCGACCGCCTCGTGCGAATCGGGGCTGACCTATATCGACGGCGACGAGGGCGTGCTGCTCCATCGCGGCTATCCGATCGGCCAGCTCGCAGAGCAGTCGAGCTTCATGGAGGTCGCCTATCTGCTGCTGAACGGCGAACTGCCGGGCGCGGAAGAGCTCACCAGGTTCAACACCACGATCACCCGCCACACGATGCTGCACGAGCAGCTCGCGACCTTCTATCGCGGCTTCCGTCGCGATGCGCATCCGATGGCGGTGATGTGCGGCGTCGCCGGCGCCCTCTCGGCCTTTTATCATGATTCGACCGACATCACCGACCCCAAGCAGCGGATGATCGCGTCGCACCGGCTGATCGCCAAGATGCCGACGATCGCGGCGATGGCGTATAAGTACAGCGTCGGCCAGCCGTTCCTCTATCCCGACAACAGCCTGTCCTACACCGGCAACTTCCTGCGCATGACCTTCGGCGTCCCCGCCGAGGAATATGTCGTGAATCCGGTGGTCGAGAAGGCGCTCGACCGCATCTTCATCCTCCACGCCGACCACGAGCAGAACGCCTCCACCTCGACGGTCCGGCTCGCCGGTTCGTCGGGCGCAAACCCCTTCGCGTGCATCGCAGCGGGCATCGCCTGCCTTTGGGGCCCCGCGCATGGCGGCGCCAACGAGGCGGCGCTCAACATGCTGCACGAGATCGGTCGCCCCGAGCGCATCCCCGAATTCATCGCGCGCGCCAAGGACAAGAACGATCCGTTCCGCCTGATGGGCTTCGGTCACCGCGTCTACAAGAATTACGATCCGCGCGCGACGGTGATGCAAAAGACCGTGCGCGAAGTGTTCAAGGAATTGAACGTCTCGGATCCGGTATTTGAGGTCGCCATCCAGCTTGAGGAAATGGCACTCAAGGACCCCTACTTCATCGAGAAGAAGCTGTTCCCCAATGTCGATTTCTATTCGGGCGTGATCCTCTCGGCGATCGGCTTCCCGACGACGATGTTCACGGCCTTGTTCGCGCTCGCCCGCACCGTCGGCTGGGTCGCGCAGTGGAACGAGATGATCTCGGACCCCGAGCAGAAGATCGGCCGCCCGCGTCAGCTTTACACCGGCCCGATCCAGCGCGATTACATTCCGGTCGACAAGCGCTGAGCAACCCTGTTCCGGCGCATGGGAGACCGCCGATGCGCCGGAACATCCTCACCTTCATCGGCCTGTCAGCGATCGCCTGCGGCGTGCTGTTCGCGCTGCAGGGCTTCGGCGTAATCCGCTGGCCGGCGAGCAGCTTCATGATCGACAGCCGGACGTGGATCGTTCGCGGCGCGGTCATCGCGGCAGTGGGGCTGGTCCTGATCATCCTCGCGCGCCTCGCGCCCGCCCGGCGGTAACCCGCTGGCGCCCAACAGCTTGATTCACCTGAGTTAAACTGGACTAAAAAGCCGGAACCATCGCCGGTCCGCCCGGTTTGCAGAGCCGACTCCAGACGAGGAACGCTGCATGCTGGCAATGGACTATCGCGGCCCGTACCGCGTCCGACTCCAGGAAAAGCCGATGCCCAGGATCGAGCATCCGCGCGACGCGATCGTGCGGGTCACCCGCTCGTGCATCTGCGGATCGGATCTCCACCTTTATCACGGGCTGGTGCCCGATACCCGCATCGGCATGACCTTCGGCCACGAGTTCTGCGGAATCGTCGAGCAGGTCGGCGCAGAGGTGGAAAATCTCAAGGCCGGCGATCACGTGCTCGTCCCCTTCAACATCGCCTGCGGCCAATGCCATTTCTGCAAGCAGGGCCTGTTCGGCAATTGCCACGAGTCCAACGCTCAGGCGACCGCGGTCGGCGGCATCTACGGCTATTCGCACACCGCCGGCGGCTATGATGGCGGCCAGGCCGAATAGGTCCGCGTCCCCTATGCCGATTTCGGCCCGACGATCATCCCCGACTGGATGGACCCCGACGACGCGGTATTGCTCACCGACGTCGTGCCGACAGGATACCAGGCCGCCGAGATGGCCGGGATCAAGCCGGGCGACACCGTCGTGGTGTTCGGCGCCGGTCCGATCGGGATCATGGCGGCGAAGAGCGCCTGGCTGTTCGGCGCCGGCCGGGTGATCGTGTTCGACATGCTCGATTACCGGCTCGACTTCGTGAAGCATTATGCCCCGGCCGAGGTCTACAATTTCAAGGAAGTCGACGATATCGTCGTCTTCATGAAGAAGACGACCGACGGGCTCGGTGCCGACGTGTGCATCGACGCGGTCGGCGGCGATGCCAAGGGCAACTTCCTGCAGACCTTGTTCGGCACCAAATTGAAGCTCGAGGCCGGCAACGCGATCGCGCTCCATTGGGCGATCAACTCGGTGAAGAAGGGCGGGATCGTCTCGATCGTCGGCGTCTACGGCCCCACCGGCAACATGATCCCGATCGGCAATGTCGTGAACAAGGGCATCACGATCCGGGCCAACCAGGCCTCGGTCAAGCGGCTGCTCCCGCGGCTGATCGAGCATGTGAAGGCCGGACATATCGATCCAAAGGCGATCATCACGCACCGCGTGCCGCTCGCCGATGTCGCCGATGCCTATCACATCTTCGCCGCCAAGCTCGACGGCTGCATCAAGCCCGTCCTGATTCCCAGCGCCGCCTGAGGAGCCGCAAATGACCGAGAGCAAGGCCCTTGTCGACACATCGACCGTCCCCGGCTGGGGCGTCGACGCCGACCCGCGCAACGATCCCACTTACCCTTATCGAGACCGCTCGAAAGACCAGGGGCTTACCAAGGACTGGGATCGCCCGCCGATCCAGCACCCCGATGTCGAGATACTCCAGTCGATCGAGCATATCCGCCAGCCCGCCGTCGTCGGCACCTCGACTCCGCCGAGCGGCATCAGCGGCGTGATCCGCCGTGCAGCCTTCGCCTACAGTGAATCGCACTGGTTCCACTGGCTGATGCTGATGGGCGCCGATCGCATCAACGTGGTCGAAGGGGTGCTCGTCGATCTCAGCCGCGGCCGCATCCCGAACATTCCCGCCGAGATGGGCATCCGTTCGGAATGGAAATACAACAAGCAGGGCCTCGCCAAAAAGATCGGCGTTGCGCTCGCGATCGGCGGCGTCGCGGCGCTGCTGTTGCGCCGCCGCGGCAAGGAAAAGCAGGAGCAACTGCCCCAGGACGGCGGAAGCTCAGCGGTTCTCCGCGACGATCCAGTCGTGGAATGCCGACATTGCGGGGCTGATCGGGCGCGATTTGAGCCAGGTCAGCCAATAGCGTCCGGTCGCAATTTCGAGCGCGAAGGGCCGGACCAGCGCACCGTCGTCTACTGCGCGCGCCAACATTGATGGCGGCGCCAGCGCGATCCCCGCTCCCTGCAACGCCGCCTCGGCCATCGTCACCGACGAATCGAACACCGTTCCGCGCAGTGGCGGCGGCTCCATTCCAGCAGCAGCGAACCAGCGCGGCCACTCATCGGCCCGATAGGAGCGGAGCAAGATCGACCCGGCCAGATCGAGGGGTTCGCGCAGCCCGCGCGCCAGCGCAGGTGTGCACAAGGGGGTCAGCGGCGCCTCGATCAGCGGCACCGCCTCGGTCGCATGCCACGCCCCGTCGCCGAAGCGGATGGCGAAATCGAGCCCCTCGCCGGCCAGATCGACGCGGTTGTTGTTGGTGAACAGCCGCAGGTCGATCCGCGGATTTGCGGCCCGAAACGTCTCCAGCCGCGGCAGCAGCCAGCCGGTGGCGAACGTCCCCACTGCCGCCACCGAAAGCAACTGCGTCGCCTCGCCGCTGGCGATTCCCTCGACCATCTCGGCGATCCGGTCGAAACTCTCGGCCAGCGCGGGCTGGAGCGCCACCCCCTCGTCGGTCAAAGCGAGACCCCGCGGCAGCCGACGAAACAGCTGGACCCCCAGCCGCGTCTCCAGCGCCTTGACCTGATGGCTCACCGCCGCCTGCGTAACGCATAGCTCGATCGCGGCGCGGGTGAAGGAAAGGTGCCGCGCCGAGGCCTCGAACGCGCGCAGGGCATTGAGCGGTAAATGCGGGCGGACCATCGCAAAGCCATAAGCATTT
>JASLBO010000503.1 GCA_030146605.1 Sphingomonas sp.
GGCGGCCGTTCAGGCCGGCCTGCGGCACGGTCTCGAAGCGCCAGTTGGTCTTGTCGGTCTGGAACGGCATCATGCCGGGCATGATCGTCTTGAGGCTGGTGTTGGTCCCGCCTGCCTCGAGCACCGCGACCTTGTACTTCCCGCCTTCGCTCAGGCGGCCTGCGACGGCGCTCCCGCCCGATCCGCATCCGACGACGACGATATCGGCTTCTTCCACGCTTCCCCCCGTTGCTGGCGGGCTGCTTCCCAGCGCGCCTTTATTACTTCGGACGTATCGCGGCTGCCGTCGTGGCTCCACCCCGGCGGCCGGATCATGTAATTGAACCGCGCGCGCCATGTCGGCGCGCGCCAGACGTCCTTCGCGATTCCCACCCATTCGTGCGTCGCTGCCCACAGGACGTTGAAGCTGCCCAGATCCTTGACGATGCCGTAGCGGGGGCAGTCGTCGTCGCGCTCGGGCTCGAAGGTGCCGAGCATGCGGTCCCAGACGATGAACACCCCGGCATAATTGCGGTCGAGATAGCGCGGGTTGGTCGCGTGGTGGACGCGGTGGTGCGACGGCGTGTTCATCACTGCCTCGAACCAGCGCGGCATGCGGCCGATCACTTCGGTGTGGATCCAGAACTGGTAGACCAGGTTCAGCCCCGCGACGAAGAAGACCATCGCCGGCGGGAAGCCGATCAGGAACAAGGGCAGGCGGAACAGGAAAGCGAGGCTGAAGAAGCCGGTCCAGGTCTGCCGCAGCGCGGTCGACAGATTATAATGCTGGCTCGAATGATGGATGACGTGGCTCGCCCAGAACCAGCGGACCCGGTGCGCCGAGCGGTGGAACAGATAATAAGCGAAATCATCGACCACGAAGGCGATTACGAACCAATACCAGGCGTAATCGATGTCGAAGAGCCGGAACTGCCACACCCACATCGCCAGCGCGAACACTGCGCCGGCGGAAACTACCGCCGCAATCGTGCTGCCCAGCCCGAGCCCGAGCGAAGTCAGCGTGTCGCGCGGCTCGTAGCGCGTGCGATCCTTGATCCGCGCGACGATCATCTCCGCCAGCACCAGCAGCACGAAGCCGGGAATCGCCAGCGTCACGGGATCGGCGAGAGTCATGGCACCTATTTACATGATTGTAAGTTGCGCTTCCAGCCTGTCGACGTCCTCGGGAAGCACGCCGTACAGCAGCACCGGGCCGAACATCCGCTCGCCGGTCTCGATCGTCACCCCTTCGGGCGCGGGCCGCCGCCAAAGCGGTCGGCTCAGCCGGCGCACCGCGAACTTTGCGCCGTGGCGCTTGAGCAAGGCGATGCCGTCATTGCCGAGGACCAGGGCAGCCGCGCCGTTCGTGCCGACCAGAGCGGCGCGGGCGACGAAGCCGCTCAAAGCCTCCTCGGCCATTCGCCGGGCGGTGTCGGCATCGGCGATGCGGCTCTCGCCCAGCTTGAGCAGGCGCGCGATCCACGCCAGCAGGAAGACAGCGGCGAACGAGCCGCCAAGCTGGACCCAGTTCATGCGCGTCCGGCGAGCGCGTCGAGCAGCGGGCGGATGCCCGAAATGTCATAGCCCGCGCCCGCAGCCTTGGCGGTGAGCGCAGCGGGCTCGCCGCCGCGGCTTGCCTCGGCAAGCGCCCAGAGGTTGCACGAACGCGTGCCGGAACGACAATAAGCCAGCACCGGTCCGCCGGCACCTTCGAGCGCCTTGGCCATCGCGTCGACCTGGGTTGCCGAGAAGCCGGCATGCGTCACCGGAATCTCGGCGTAGGACAGCCCGGCAGCCTCAGCCGCGGCGCGCACGGCGGCGCCGGCCGGCTGGCCGAGTTCCTCGCCCTCCGGCCGATTGTTGATGATTGCGGTAAACCCCGCCGCAGCGATGTCCGCCACCTCTTCGGGCGTGATCTGTGGCGCTACCGATATTGTCTCGTCGATCTTCCGGATCATGCCGCCTCGCGAATTACCTGCAGAAAGGCGTCACCATAAGCTTCGAGCTTGCGCGCGCCAACGCCCGAGATCTGGCCCAGCCGGGACAGATTGTCGGGCCGGGTCAGCGCCATGTCGCGCAGCACCGAATCGTGGAAGATGACGTAGGGCGGCAGCCCCGCTTCCATCGCGATCTCGCGGCGCTTGGCGCGCAGTGCCTCGAACAGCGGATTGCCGACCGGATTGACTCCGCCGCCCGCGGCCCGCCCGCGCGTCGAGCGCCGTTCGCGCTTGGGCGGCAGCACCAGCTTGAGATCGGCTCCGCCCTTCAGGATGGGCTTTGCGCCGGGACCGAATTCGAGCCCGCCATGGGCATTGGTGCGCAGCGCGTCGCGCAGCAGCAAAGCGCGCGCCACCGGCTTGAGCAAACTCGCCTCGTCACCGTCGACGATGCCGAACACCGAAAGCTTCTCATGCCCGTTCATCAGGCTGCGCTCGGTCGACTGGCCGAGCAGGACGCTCTCGATATAGCCGACGCCGAACATCATGCCGGTGCGGAACACCGCGGAGAGGAATTTCTGTGCGGTGACGGTCGCGTCGATCGCGGCGGGCGGCGTGAGGCAATTGTCGCAATTGCCGCAGTTTTCGGAGGCGTCCTCGCCGAAGTGTCGCAGCAGGATCTGGCGGCGGCAGCCGGCGGTCTCGACCAGGGCGCCGAGCGCAGTGAGCCGGACGCGTTCGCCGGCCTGGCGCCCGGGCTCGACTTCGCCGATCCGCTGGCGTGCCTTGGCGAAATCCTCGGCGCCCCAGAACAGATGCGCGACCGCCGGATCGCCGTCGCGGCCTGCGCGGCCGGTCTCCTGATAATAGGCCTCGATCGACTTGGGCAGCCCCGCATGCGCGACGAAGCGGACGTCGGGCTTGTCGATCCCCATCCCGAACGCGACGGTGGCGACCACCACCATGTCCTCCGACGCGACGAACGCCGACTGGTTGCGGCGGCGGACGGCGGGATCGAGCCCGGCATGATAGGGCAATACGCTGCGTCCGGTCTCGGCGAGTTTGGCGGCGAGCTTCTCCACGCCGGCGCGGGTCTGGGCATAGACGATGCCGGGGCCGGGCTGTTCGGCGATCAGATCGACGATCTGCCGCGTCGTGTTCTCGCGCGGCGTGATCGTGTAGCGGATATTGGGCCGGTCGAACCCGGCGACGATCAGCCCGTCCTGCGGGATGCCGAGCTGCTCGAGGATGTCGGCGCGGGTATGCGCGTCGGCAGTGGCGGTGAGCGCCAGCCGCGGGACATCGCCGAAGCGGTCGAGCAAGGGGCGGAGCAGCCGGTAATCGGGGCGGAAATCATGCCCCCATTCGGAGACGCAATGCGCCTCGTCGATCGCGAACAGGCTGAGCCTGGCCTGGCCCAGCAGGTTGCGGAAGCTCTCGCCCGAAGCGCGTTCGGGGGCGATGTAGAGCAAATCCAGCGCGCCGGCGCGAAAGCGCGCGATCGTCTCCTCGCGATTGTCGTCGACCGAAGTCAGCGTCGCGGCGCGGATGCCGACGGCTTCGGCGGCGCGGAGCTGGTCGTGCATCAGCGCGATCAGCGGGCTGACGACGATGCAGGTGCCGTCGAGCGCGAGGCTGGGCACCTGATAGCAGAGCGACTTGCCGGCGCCCGTGGGCATCACCGCGAGCGTGTTGGCGCCCGCCATCACGCGCTCGATCACCTGCGGCTGCACCCCGCGGAAATCGGGGAAGCCAAAGGTTTTTCGGAGAATGTCGAGCGGTTGGTTCACCTTGCCCCTATCCCTCGCCGCGCCGCGCCGGGCAAGGCCGCCGTCCACAGCATTGCGACGGCTCGTGGCACGCGGCGCTTGCCTGTGCCCGCCTGCATCCGGCAAGGCGGCAGGCGAATGACGGTTCGCGTGGAAATGGGCAAGGACACGGGCGGCGCGCCGGTGTCGATGGATCTCGAGGAGCTTCTGGCCACGCGTCTGCTCGTCCAGGGCAATTCGGGGTCGGGAAAGTCGCATCTGCTGCGTCGGCTGCTCGAGCAATGCGCCGGGCAGGTCCAGCAAGTGGTGATCGATCCCGAGGGGGACTTCGTCACTTTGAGCGAGCGTTACGGCCACATCGCGATCGAGGCTTCGGAGCATAGCGAACGCGACGTCGCGCGCTTCGCCGCGCGGATCCGCGAGCATCGCGCGTCGGTGGTGCTCAGTCTCGAGGGGCTCGAGGCCGAGGGGCAGATGAAATGCGCCGCGGCGTTCCTGGGCGGGCTGTTCGATGCGCCGCGCGAGCATTGGTATCCGGCTCTGGTGGTCGTCGACGAGGCGCAATTGTTCGCGCCCGCGGGCGGCGGCGAAGTCGCCGAGGAAGTACGCCGCGCCTCGCTGAGCGCGATGACCAATCTGATGTGCCGCGGGCGCAAGCGCGGGCTCGCCGGGGTGATCGCCACCCAGCGGCTCGCCAAGCTCGCCAAGAACGTCGCTGCCGAGGCGTCGAACTTCCTGATGGGGCGGACCTTTCTCGATATCGACATGGCGCGCGCCGCCGATCTGCTCGGCATGGAGCGCCGCCAGGCCGAGGCGATCCGCGACTTGCAGCGCGGTCATTTCCTTGCGCTCGGGCCGGCGGTGGCGCGGCGCCCGGTGGCGATCGAGATCGGGGCGGTCGAGACCAGCGCGCGCAGCTCGAGCCCCAAGCTGACGCCGCTGCCGCAGGCGGCGGCCGAGGACATGAAGGGCCTGCTGCTCGCCCCTGCCGAGCCCGAATGGACGCCGCCGACACCAGCGCCGGTGCCGACCCAGATGCCCTCGGAGCGGCTGATCGAGGCGCTTGCGCGCTCTACCCCGGCGCCAACGGACGAGGTGGCCGTAGAGCCCGAAGAGGCTGCGGGGCGCATCGCCGAAGTATTGCGCGACATCGTCGAGGATCTCGACTCCACCTATCGCTCGCCTTCGGTGCTCTATCAGGACTTCCTCGTCCGCTGCCGGATGGTCGGGCTGGCGCGGCCGCCGCTCGACCTCTCGGGATTCGTTCGCCGGCTTTCGGCGGCACGCGCGGGAATCCATGGCGATCCCGACGCCGATTGGGCGCAGGCGCTTGAGGCCGCGCGCGCGCTGCCCGACGACATGCTCGGGCCGTTCCTTCTCGTCGCCCGCGCCGCGCGCGAGGGACTGCCCTGTCCTAGCGACACCGAGCTGGCCGCAACGTACGGCACCAGTTCGCTCGGAAGAGTGCGGCGGCTGCTCACCTATATCGAGAGCAAGGAACTGTTCGTGACCCGCGTCGATCTTGCCGGCAAGCGCTCGATAACCATTCCGCGGCTCGGCTGGACTACCCAGCCTTCCGAAGTGGGTTGAGCTAAGACTACTTCTAACCTTGAGCAAGTTCATGTTAGCTTCCCTGGCGGCAAAAAGAGGGAAGTATCATGGACAATGGCGCAACTGATGCGGGCGAACCGCATGGGTTCAATTTGGGGCGTAGTTCGCTCGCTTTGGCGGGCATCGGGCTTATCTATGGCGCCGTCGCGCTGTTCGGGTTCGTTTGCTATCTGCTGGTGCTCGACGACACCAAGGCCAGCGAGCGGGCGACCACGCTCGCCGACTTCACCCCCGAACTCATCCTCAGCACGATCGGCTTCGTTGGTGCGATTCTGGGCATCCAGCTGTTGCGATCGGTGGGGCTCTCGCGCGGCCAGCAGCCCGGCCGGGTGATCAACAGCGAGGAATGGGCGACGATCTGCGATCAGGTGAAGTCGGGGCAGGAAGAAGCGGTCACCCAATATATCCGGCTGACCAGCCTCAGCGGCTTCACCGGTGCGTTCACCAAATTGGGGCTGACCGGGCTGCCGCTCGCGACGATCGGGCTGACCTTGTTCTTCTCGCTCCTCGCGATGCGCTTTCCTCCATTCATGGACATGGCCAAGCTGACCCTCGGCGCGTTCATCGGGTCGTTCGTGCAGAAGCAGGCGGGCGCTGGCGGATCGGTGAAGCTGCCGGGCGGTCAGACCGTATCGGTCAGCGCGCCGCCAGTCGCCTGAGCGGCCAGCACCCCGCGCAGCCACGTCTCGGTCTCGCCGGCATGGGTGACGGGCAGCATGTGGCCGCCCGCGATCAGTTCGAGCGTCGCGCCGGGGATCTCGGCGGCGGTCTTCTCGCCGTTGAGCCGCGGGTCGAGCACCTGGTCCTCGCGCCCATAGAGGATCGCTACGGGTATGCGGAAGCTGGCGTAGCGCGCCGCAAGCACCGCCATCTCGGCGGGCGCGACGCGAATCTCGAACGATCCTGCCATATAGCTTTTCGGGCGCAGCGACAGCGTACCGCCGCCGCGCGTCGCGAAGTCGGCGGGTACCGGATCGGGGGCGAACACCGCCTGCGCCACCTTCGCGCCCGCCACCGTGCCTGCCGGCACGGCGACCAGCCACGCAATCGCAGGCCGCAGCGGCTGCGGCGCCAGCAGGCCTGCAAAGGGCTTGGGAACGGCGTTGACCGGTTGGCTGAGCGGCGCGATCAAGGCGAGGCCGCGGACCAGTTCGGGCCGATCGAGCCCGAGTGCCAGCGCCACCGCGCCACCCATAGAATGTCCGACCAGCAAAGGGGCATCGAGTTCGAGCTGCTCGATCAGTGCCGCGATCATGGCTGCCTGCGCGACAATCCCCGGTTGCGCTCCGTCCACCGACGAATGTCCCCAGCCCGGTCGGTCGACGAGGATCACGCGATGATCCGCCGCGAGCCGCTCCGAGAGCGAATGCGAGAAATTGCGGAGCTGCCCCATCAGTCCGTGCACCATGACGATCGCAGGCGCATCGCGCGGACCGGTATCGACATAATGAAGCCGGGCGCCTGGCACCTCGGCGAATTGCCCGTCCGGCGGGACCAGTTCTTCGGCCTTGCGCGCGACATAAGCCGACCAGCCCGCCAGCCCGAGACTCGCCACACCTAATATGCCTAAAGGAAACAGCATTGCTTCGGCTCCTTGCCCGCTCCGGGCCGTTCTATAGGGTCGAGTCAGGGCGACAACGCCCAGCGCAGCAAAGGTGCCCGATGAGCGACGTCCGCGACAACCCCGACGAGCAACGTTTCGAACTGGTCGAGCAAGGCCATCTTGCCTTCGCCGAATATCAGATCGAGGGCGACGTGATCACCTTCACCCACACGATCGTGCCCGCGTCGCTGCAGGGCATGGGCGTCGGCAGCCGGTTGATCGCGGGTGCGCTGGACGAGGCTCGCAGTCGCGGGCTGAAGGTCCGTCCGCAATGCAGCTTCGTCGCCGCCTACATCGCCCGGCACCCGGGATGGCAGGGCCTCAAGGCCTGAGCTACTCCGCCGCGAGTTCGTCCCCCGCCTCGCGTTCCTGCGCCTGGCGCGCCCACATGTCGGCATAGATGCCGTTCTGGCGGAGCAAGGCGGCGTGGGTGCCGTGCTCGGCGACGCGGCCCGCTTCAAGGACGATGATCCGGTCGGCATGGACCACGGTCGACAGGCGGTGCGCGATGACGATCGTGGTGCGGCCGCGCTCGATCGCCTCGAGCGTCGCCTGAATGTCGGCCTCGGTGCGGCTGTCGAGCGCGCTGGTCGCTTCGTCGAGGATCAGGATCGGCGGGTTCTTGACCAAGGTCCGCGCGATGGCGACGCGCTGCTTCTCGCCGCCCGACAGCTTGAGCCCGCGTTCGCCGACGCGCGCGTCGAACCCATCGGGAAGCGACTGGATGAAGCCGGCGATCGCGGCACCGCGCGCCGCGGATGCGACTTCGTCGGGCGTGGCGCCTTCGCGGCCATAAGCGATATTGTAGCCGATGGTGTCGTTGAACAGCACGGTGTCCTGCGGCACGATGCCGATCGCGGCGCGCAGCGAGCTTTGCGTCACGTCGCGAATGTCCTGCCCATCGATCGTGATCCGCCCACCGGTGACATCGTAGAAGCGGTAGATCAGCCGCGCGAGGGTGGACTTGCCGGCGCCCGAGGGTCCCACCACCGCCACCGTCGACCCGGCGGGGATGTCGAGGTCGATCCCCTTGAGGATCTGCCGATCCGGATCATAGCCGAACTCGACATTCTCGAAACGGACATGGCCCTTGCGCACCGCGAGCGGCTGCGCCCCCGGCGCGTCGACGATCTCGGCATGGGTGTCGATCAGGTCGAACATGCTCCCCATGTCGATCACGCCCTGGCGGATCGTGCGATAGACCCAGCCGAGCATGTCGAGCGGGCGGAACAGCTGGCTGAGCAGAGTCGAGACGAGCACGACGTCACCCGCGGTGAATTTGCCCGAGCTCCACCCGAACACCACCAGGGTCATGCCCGCGCCGAGCATCAGATTGGTGATCAGCGCCTGCCCGATATTGAGCCAGGCGAGCGAGTTCTCGGATGTCACCGCGGCGTTCATGTACGACGCCATGGCCTTGTCGTAGCGCGCGGATTCGCGCGCTTCGGCGTTGAAATATTTGACGGTCTCGAAGTTGAGCAGCGAATCGACTGCGTGGGCGACTGCGCCGGTATCGAGGTCGTTCATCTGCTCGCGCAGTTTCGAACGCCAGTCGGTCACCCAGCGGGTGAAGGCGATATATACCACCACCATCACCAAAGTGCCGACCACCAGCCACACGCCGAAGCGCGTCCAGAAGATGCCGAGCACCAGCGCCAGTTCGAGGATCGTCGGGGCGATGTTGAACAGCAGGAAATAGAGCATCGTGTCGATGCTCTTGGTGCCGCGCTCGACCACTTTCGTGATCGCGCCGGTGCGGCGCTCGAGATGGAAGCGCAGCGACAGGCCGTGGAGATGGCGGAACACGTCCGACGCAAGGCGGCGGGTTGCGTCCTGCCCGACCTTTTCGAACACCGCGTTGCGCAGATTGTCGAACAGCACGCCGCCCAGTCGCGCCGCGGCATAGCCGGCGACCAGGGCGGTCACGAGCCAGATTGCGTCGCGCGATCCGCTCGCCATCCGATCAATCGCGCCCTGCAATGCGAACGGCGCGCCATAGACCTGGATGAGCTTGGAGATGACGACGAGGGCGAGCGCGATGACGATGCGCGCGCGCAGCCCGGGCGAGTCCTTCGGCCAGAGATAGGGAAGGAAGCGCTTCATCGTCGCGAGCAACGGGCGCTCGGGCGCGGATTCAGAATTTTGTGGAGGCATCAAGTCTCGATTTGGTGCGCCGGGCGCACGCTTGCAACAGTTTGGCGGAACGCGGCGGCGTCGACTTCGTTTTGGAGAGCGGAAGGAACGGCGATGGATCAGGTGCTCTACGTGCTGGCGATCATGGGCTGCGGCGACGATTCGATGCAGTGCCAGCAGGCTCGCGTCGAACCTGTTCGCTACACCTCCGTCCGGGCGTGCCAGGAGGCTATGCCCGCCGCGCTTCAGCGCAACATTGATATCGACTTCCCGGTGATCAGCGCCGCTTGCCAGCGCCAGACCGGGCAGGTTGCCGATGCCCGCTCCGTCAAGGCGGTGCGTCCCGGCAGCTGAGGCTGTGGCCGGCTATCTCGGCCTTACCCAAATCTGGTTTATGATATGCGCGTTGGCGTAGCGTCGCTTTCTGCTGAAGGCCCGGGCCGCCGATCGGACGATCCAGCCTAGCTTTTCCGTGGCGGAGACAGTGATTCGCGAATCCCATGCCGCCGGGCCGCGCTGTGCGACCTTGCGGGCTATGTCGCCATAGATGCCCGCCGCAGCGAGCACTGCCCAGGCCGAGCGGAACGACAAGGACGGTGTGCCGGCGCGGGCCTGCGCCTCAT
>JASLBO010000528.1 GCA_030146605.1 Sphingomonas sp.
ATCCTCCCCCGCAAGGGGGAGGATGACCTTGTCCGAACACCAAAGCAGCCATCCCCCTCCCTATCAGGGAGGGGAATCAGGCTCAACGATACGCGGTCAGCCGGCCCTTGTCGTCTAGGACATAGAGCGTGTTGTTCGCCACCGTCAGCGGCAGCGTGATCGCTTCCTTGACGTCCATCGTCGAGGTGATGGTGCCGTCGGTGGGGGAGGCGAAGACGATTTCACCCTCGCTGTTGCCGAGCACGAGGCGGCCGCCGGCGAGCACCGGGCCGACCCAGCTGATCGGGTTCTTCAGCTTCTTCTCGTTGCGATAGTGGCGCAGCTGCGCGATCCAGCGGATCTTGCCGGTGCCGCGCGCGATCGCCAGCAGCCGGGCGTCGTCGGTGACGACGAACAGCCATTCGCCCGCCGCCCAGGGCGTGGAGATGCCGGCGATGGTCTGTTCCCACAACGGATTGCCGCTGGCGATGTCCATCGCGACCATGCGCCCCCCCTGCCCGATCGCATAGACCCGGCCCTGATCGATCACCGGCAGTGCGTCGATGTCCGACAGCGACGACACCGAAGTCGACATCGAGGTGCGCGACAGCACGACGTCCCACAGCGAACGGCCATTCTCGTAGCGATAGGCATTGAGCTCGCCCGACGAGAAGCCCGCGATCACGGTGCCCTGCGCCGAAGCCGGCGCGGCGACGCCGAACACGCCCTGCGTCTCGAGGCTGGCCGAGACGGTCCAGCCGATCTCGCCAGTGTCCTGCGACAGCGCGAAGAGCTGGTTGTCCTGCGTGACGACATAGGCATTGCCGTTGGCGAGCGTCGGCGCGCCGCGCAGCGGCCCGCCGGGGCGCTTGCGCCAGATCACCGCGCCGTCGGCCACATTGATCGCAACCACATCGCCAAGGCCGTTCGACGCAAAGGCGCGCTCGCCCTCGACGCTGACGCCGCCGCCGAAGCGGGCGCCCTTGTTGCCCTCTTCGTTGGCGGTGTTGGCGCGCCACAATTCGGCGCCGGTGTCCGCCGCCAGCGCATGGACGACGCCGTCGGTGTCGATCACGAACAGCTTGTTCTCGGAAACCACCGGAGCCGCCGCGAGCCGCTCTTTCTTCGAAGGCCTGGCGACGTCCTTCGACCAGATCCGCGCGGGACTGGCGCCGAGCGCGAGATGCCCCATCGACTTGGCGGCATTGCCGCCGGGCTGGCGCCAGCCGTCGTTGGCCGCGGCTTCGGGAAGCAGGACATCGACACCGGCCAGCGACTTGTCGGCAACGACATCGCTTTCCGAGACGAGGATCGGCACGCGCTCGCCGAGCACGGGGGTTTTCTTGCCGCCGCCTTTGAAGACCCCGCAGCCGCTCACCATCGCAAGCGCCGCGAGAGCGGCAGTCACCCTCACCTTGTTATTCATTTAGCCTTGGTTTCCTTCGACTGATCGATGGCGTCGACACCGAGTACGCCGGCCAGCTGAACCGCACGTTGACGGATCGATTCGGGGACCTTCTCGCCACCCTGCGCAATCTGTCCGTAGAGCCTGCCTGCCTCGGCGCGGTTGCCCGCCTTGAGATATGCCGCGGCGACGAGTTCGCCCGCGGTCCCGAGCCATGGCGAATTGGGATTGGTCAGCGCCTTCAGGCGGTCGATCACGACCTGCGGCGGGACGCTGTCATATTCAGCGACGGTCTGGCGGATGAGTGCGAGATCGCGATACGGCTGCTCGTACTTCGTGCTGCTCGCAACCTCGGCGAACTTCGCCGCGGCGCCCTTGGCATCGTTCTTCTGGAGCAACAGATTGCCCTGCGAGATCCGCGCCATCGCGGCAAAGCCTTCGCCGCTCTCGGTCGCGATCTTGTCGAGCGCGGGCAGCGCCTTGTCGGGCTGGTTCTGCTCGACCAGCCGCATCGCGGCGTCATATTGCTCGCCCTGCGTGCCCGCCTTGCTGGTGTTGTAATGCTGCCAATAGAGCCAGCCCCCCAGCGCGATCAGCGCGACCACCACCGCGCCGACGATCAGCCGGCCATAGCGCCGGAAGATCTGCATCGCCTGGTCGCGGCGATACTCCTCGTCGACTTCGCGCAGAAAGGCTTCGTCAGTGGTACCGGGGGGAAGCGCCAAGAGTGACTCCATGGGGTTGGTGCGGGCGCGGCGGACCTTAGCCGCGGGCACCGCCTAAAGGAAGCGTGCTGCTAGCCCTTCAGCCGCGCGCCGGATAGACCTGTTCTGCGCCCGGAAAGTCCCGTGACCGGACTTCGGCGGCATAGGTCTCAACCGCGGCGGAAATGCGGCCAGCGAGATCGTCATAGCGCTTCACGAAGCGCGGCGTCCGCTCGAACAGCCCGAGCATGTCCTCGGTCACCAGCACCTGCCCGTCGCATTGCGCCGAAGCGCCGATACCGATCACCGGGACGGCGACCGCCGCGGTGATCTCGTTGGCGAGCCCCTCGACCACGCCTTCCGCGACCATCCCGAACGCGCCGGCATCGGCGATCGCGCGGGCATCGTCGAGAATCTGGGCGTGCTCGGCATTGCTCCGGCCACGCGCGCCATAGCCGCCGAGCGCGTTCACCGATTGGGGGGTCAGCCCGATATGCCCCATCACCGGGATGCCGCGCCGGGTGAGGAACTCGACCACCGGCGCCATCGCCGTCCCGCCCTCGAGCTTCACCCCCGCCGCACCGGTCTCGGCGAGCACGCGTGCCGCCGAGTCGAACGCGCGCTCGGGGCTTGCTTCGTAGCTGCCGAAGGGCATGTCGACGATCACCACCGAATGCCAGCTTCCCCGCACCACCGCTGCGCCGTGGGCGATCATCATGTCGAGCGTCACCGGCAGCGTAGATGGCAGACCGTAAATCACTTGCCCCAGGCTGTCGCCGACCAGCAGCACGTCGCAATGCGGGTCGAGCAATTGCGCCATTCGCGTGGTGTAGGCGGTGAGCATCACCAACGGATCCTTGCCCTTGCGGTTGCGGATCGCGGGGACGGTGAGCCGCTTCATCGGCGCGGGCGTCGGGTTCGCGCGGCTGGTGCCGGTGTCGAGCGTATAGGTGGACATGGCCGCTGCTCTAGCGCCGCGCGCGCGCGGGCGCCAGCGACGACGCCCTCAGCGGCTCAGGAGAGCCAGCCCCGCCGCTGCGCATAGGCCGCGAACCAGACCTGAAATATCGCTACCGCCGCAATGAATGCCGGGAACGGATAGGCCGTCATGGGGCCTTTGTGGGTCGCCAGATCGGTGGCGAGAAATACGTAGCCGAACTGGACGACCACCGCGATCAGCGAGACGATGTAAAGCGGTCGCGCGACCTTCGAGCGCAGCAGCAAGGCGATCGAGCCGGCGAGGCCCGCGCCCACCGCCACGGCATAGACCAGATTG
>JASLBO010000245.1 GCA_030146605.1 Sphingomonas sp.
CGTCGCACTGGCCGGTCAGGCATCCGATCTGACGATTTTGCCGGTGCTATTGCCGGATGGGCGCAAGATACGGCTCGATCAGGTTTCGACGATCCGCGATGGCAATGCCGATCGCACGCAAGTCGCCATGCTGGACGGCAAGCCGGCCGTCGGTCTCAATATCTATCGGGCAAGAGGCGCCGGCGAGGTCGCGGTCGCGCAAGGCGTCCGGGCCGCGCTCGAGGAATTGGAGAGTCGGACACCCGGACTTGCATTGACCCCGGTGGGAGGTTCGATCGACCAGACGATCGAGCAATATGAAGCGTCGATGGCAATGCTCTACGAGGGGGCGTTGCTCGCCATTTTTGTGGTCTGGTTGTTCCTGCGCGACTGGCGGGCGACGCTGGTCGCGGCGACCGCGCTCCCGTTATCGATCCTGCCGACCTTTGCCGCGATCTACTGGTTCGGTTTCACGCTCAACACTCTGACCCTGCTCGCGTTGGCAGTCGTCACAGGCATTCTCGTCGATGATGCCATCGTCGAGGTGGAGAATATCGAACGCCATCGACGCATGGGCAAACCGCCGCTCGAAGCGACTGAGGATGCGGTCAACGAGATCGCCAAGGCCGTCATTGCGACCACGCTTAGTCTGGTAGCGGTATTTCTGCCTACCGCGGTGATGACCGGCTATGCGGGATTGTTCTTCACGCCTTTTGGCTGGACCGCGGTCATCGCCGTGCTTGCCTCCCTGCTGGTCGCGCGCCTGCTGACGCCCATGATGGCAGCCCATTTCCTGAAGGGCCACGGGCGCGCCGCCGCCGGAAATGCGCGCATAACCCAGGAACGGCTCTACATCTCGAAGGTCCGATGGTGCCTGGCCCACCCCAAGGCCACGATCGCGGCGACACTGGCGTTTCTCGCCGCGTCGCTCGCACTCCTGCCTTTGATCCCGACCGGCTTCCTTCCACCCGACGACAGCAATCTGACCGAGATGTCGATCGAACTGCCGCCCGGAACAGCCCTGCAGACGACGGTCGAGGTAAGCGAGCAGGTACGCCGGGCACTGGCGCGCGTGACGGGCATTACCCATGTTTTCACCGCGATCGGCCAGTCGGAACCATCGACGTCGGGGGAGGTTCGCCAGGCCGCTTTGACCCTTATCCTGGCGCCGCGGGGAGAGCGCCCGACGAAAACCGAAATCCAATCGGCCGTTCGTGAAAGCGTGACGGGCGTTCCCGGAGCTCGCTTTTCGGTCGGCGATGGCGGCAGCGAAAAACTCGAACTGCTCCTTGCCAGCGAGGACGTGCAGGCGCTGGATCAGTCTGCGCAGAGACTGGTTCGTGAGCTGCGCGCCCTCGGCACATTATCGAACATCAATTCGACGGCCAGTGCCGAAAGGCAGGAAATCGTCATCCGGCCTGATCTCCAACGGGCGGCCGAGCTCGGCGTGACGACCGAGGCGATCGGCGAGGTGATGCGGATCGCGACCAGTGGCGATTTCGACGCGCAAGTGGGTCGCCTCAATCTCGACAATCGACAGATCTTCATCCGAACGCGCATGGCCGATGAAGTCCGTCGGGACCTTTCCGCGCTCGCCAGTCTGCGCGTCGCCGGCCGCGATGGCCTTGTCGCTCTGGAGAGCATCGCCGACATCTCGCTGGCAAGCGATCTCTCGAGAATCGATCGCTACGATCGGAGGCGTTTCGTCGCCGTGACGGCCGACCTGAATGGGTTGGCGCAAGGCGACGCCTTGGCCCGGGTCGAGATGCTTCCCGCCATTCGCGCCCTGCCGTCGACGGTATCGCTTGTCCTGGAGGGGGATGCGGAGATCGGTGACGAGATTTCGGCAAGCTTCCTGACTGCGCTCGCTGCCGGCGTGCTATGCATCTATTGCGTATTGGTTCTCCTGTTCCGGGACTTCTTCCAGCCTGTCACCATTCTTTCGGCCCTGCCGCTCTCTATCGGCGGCGCGTTCCTCGCGCTGTATCTGAGCGGCAGCGCGCTGGTGCTCACAGCCATGATCGGCTTCGTCATGCTGATGGGCATCGTCGCCAAAAATTCGATCCTGCTGGTCGAATATGCGATCTTGGGGATCAAGCGCCACGGGCTATCGCGCGAGGAGGCTTTGCTGGAAGCCTGCCGGATGCGGGCGCGCCCGATCGTCATGACGAGCGCGGCGATGATCGCGGGCATGATGCCGCTCGCCTTGGGGATCGGCGCCGACGCCAGTTTCCGCCAGCCGCTGGCGATCGCAGTCATCGGCGGCCTGCTGACTTCCACTGCACTCAGTCTGCTGGTCGTGCCTGTCATCTTCGAGCTGGTGGACGGCCTGGAGCAACGCGGTCGCCGACTGTTCCGGCCGGCTTCCCATCAACCTCGATCCTCGGTCCCAGTCTGAGATGCCCGGCAACGCAGTGCGGGTTTTGAAGAGGGCCGGCGTCTAGCCGGCATGCGGATTGCCATTCCCATCCACAGCTTCGAGCCAGGCGGGGTCGAGCGTATCGCGCTGCGCCTTGCCGAACATTGGCGACACGAGGGGCATGATCCCGTCATCGTCCTTGGCCGAAGCCGCGGAGCCTGTGCCGGTACCGCTCCCGACCTCGATTATCGTGTCATGACAGAACCGTTCTCAACCGACCGGTGGGAGACGATCTGGATGATCTGGTCGTTCTTCCAGTTCCTTCTCAAGGAAAAGGTCGACGCCGTCTTCTGTCCCGGAAACACCTACACCGTCGTTTGCGTGGCGATGAAGCTTCTCCTCGGCGATCGATGCCCTCCCGTTCTCGTCAAGATCAGCAACGATCTGGAGCGGCGCGATCTTCCGACGTTCATCAGACCCCTCTATCGATGGTGGCTGAGATTACAGGGTGGCGTCCTCGACGGCTTCGTGGCGATCGCGGCGCCGATGCTTGCCGAAATCGAGCGCGAAATGGCACTCTCGGACAACAGGGTCGGCGTCATCCCCGACCCGGCATTGTCCGAATCCGACCTGCATCGCCTTTCCGGCCCAAGGTCGGCCAGGAATTCGCGAGCCGGTTGCCGCTTCCTGACGATCGGCAGACTTGCCGCACAGAAAAATCAGATACTGCTTCTCGAGGCGTTTGCACGCCATGCCTGGTCAGAAGACACGCTGGTCATCGCTGGAGATGGACCCGAGCGCGAGCGACTCGTCGTACGAGCAAACGCACTTGGCCTGCGAGCGCAAGTCCGGTTCGTCGGGCACGTCGACGATGTTCGAGCGCTGTACGCAAACGCAGACGTCTTTGTCCTCTCGTCGCATTACGAAGGAGCGCCTGCGGTTATTCTGGAGGCCTTGGCTGCAGGTTTGCCGATCGCTGCGACGAACTGCTGCGTCAGCATGGAGTGGCTGACAGGCTACGGGCAATTTGGCGTGGTGGTTCCCCCCGGCGATCCCGATATCTTGGGCATAGCGATGAACGTCGCGAGGCATCTGCGGCCGGATCGCACGGCGATGCAGCACCTTGCCGCCGGGTTCACGTTGGAAAGCTCCGGCCAACTCTATCTGTCCAGGCTCACCGCTCTGGTCGCCGATACCCGCCGTCGAAGTCGGGAGAAAATGCGCAGCAGTGTGCGGGTATAGCGCGCGGGCGGGGTCTAGCGGGCACTAACCAACGAGCGAGACCCAGGAATGCCTGATCATACTCTAGCGCTTGCTGCGACTGGAACATTCGCATTCGAACCGCAGGATCGCAAAGCCATGCCAGCTCCGGGAGGGATTTTTGGTACGATCCTCTCGCTGATCGTCGTCGGCGCAGCGATCTACCAGGCGCGCGACCTCGATTTTGCGAAGACACTCGAATTGGTGCCCACTTCGCTGACATTCTGGGGCCTGTTCGCGATCAGTTACCTGATCGGCCCCGCGAGCGACTGGTTCATTTTCCAACGTCTCTGGGGCGTTGGCGCCAGCGCCTTCGGCGTTCTGATCCGCAAGCTCATCTACAACGAACTGCTGGTCGGCTATCTAGGAGAGGTCTATTTCTACGGCTGGGCACGGCGGAACCTCAGATTCGTGACCACTCCGTTCGGAGCGGTGAAGGACGTCGCCGTGCTCTCGGCGGTTGCGGGCAACGTAACCACCCTTGCCTTTCTCGCTATGGCGTTTCCCTTCGCGAGGCTGGTGCCACTTCACAACCATGCAGCCGCAATCGGTTGGTCGCTTGCGTTCGTGATCGGAACCTCGCTTGCGGTGATGCTGCTTCGCCAGTCGATTTTTTCACTGGAAAGAAAAGAACTGAGAATGGTCTTCGCGGTCCATCTCTCGAGAATTCTTGCCACGGCCGTTCTTTCGGCGGCTCTGTGGCATCTAGTGCTGCCAGACGTTCCACTTTCCTGGTGGCTCGTTCTGGCAACCATTCGCCTTCTGATCTCTCGACTGCCCTTCGTACCGAACAAGGACGTCATGTTCGCTGGCATAGCCGTGCTCGCACTCGGCGACCAGGTCGAAATGTCAGCGCTGATGGTGCTCATGGCGGGACTAATCCTTGCCACTCATGTGCTGGTCGGGATCAGCCTGGCATTTACAGACCTGCTTTCGAAGAGGACGGGCAATGAAACGCCTGGCCTTTAGCCTCATGGCCAGTCCCCTGCTGGTTGCTGCCGGCATCCAGTCGACGCCGGATCTCGGAACGGCCGAAGGCAGATGCCGTCCCAACGAGCTCGGACCCTCATTTCTCGTCACCGTCGTGGGGCTCAAGGACCGCACGGGCAAACTCAAGCTCGAAGTCTACCCGGCAAATAACGCGGACTTCCTGGAAGATGACAATGTCCTGCTTTCAGCTGGCAAGACCTTCCGCAGGGTTGAACAGCCAGTCCCCGCTTCGGAGCCAGTGCAGCTCTGCGTGCGGGTCCCTTCGGCAGGCAGCTATGCGGTGAGTCTGCTGCATGACCGGGACAGCAATCGAAAGTTCAGCTGGCGCGTCGATGGAATAGGATTTGCGGGCAATCCCAAGCTTGGATGGAGCAAACCTGCCGCTGCCGATGCGAGCGCGATAGCGCGCGCAGTCCCGACACGGATCGAGATCGTGATGAACTATCGGCGCGGCCTCCGCATGCGCCCGCTCCGGTGAGTGGAACCTGCCGATGAAAATCGTCGATGTCTGCGCGTTTTATTCTCCCAGAGGCGGCGGCGTAAAAACCTATGTCGGCCAGAAGTTGGCGATCGCAGAACGAATGCAGCAGGATATCACTATCCTGGCACCTGCCGACGACGACGCAATTGTCGAGCTTGGCCCCCGCGCCCGCATCCGGACGATTGCCTCTCCACGCTTCCCGCTGGACCGAAAATACTGGTATTTCAAGGACGAGCGAGCGCTCCATGCTGCGCTGGACACGTTGGCACCGGATTTCGTCGAAGCGTCCTCGCCCTGGCGGAGCCCCCTCATGGTAGCAAATTGGCGGCCGGAGGTGCCCAAGGCGCTCATCATGCACGCCGACCCTCTGTCCGCCTATGCCTACCGGTGGCTGGAACCTCTGCTCAGTCGTGAGACGATCGACCGACGGTTTGTGCGCTACTGGGATCACTTGCGACAGCTTGGGCGACTTTATGACGCCGTCGTTTGTGCCAGCGAAGATCTGGCGTCGCGGATGAAGACGGGCGGTGTCAGTAATGTCGTGACAGTTCCGATGGGGGTCGAGCCGCAACGCTTCTCGGCCAGCAAGCGCAACGAAGGTCTGCGGGCAAGCCTTCTCGCACAATGCGGCCTCGGCCCCGACGCAACATTGCTCGTTGCCGCCGGCAGACTTGCGCCAGAAAAGCGTTTGCCGATGCTGGTCGAAGCGGTAACGATAGCTGGTCGGCATCGCCAGCTGGGTCTGGCGATCTTTGGCGAAGGACGAGACGACACGAATATCCTTCGGTCAATCGGCGGGAATCCCCATATCCGGCTGTTTCGGCCGGAACGCGATCGGGAGAAATTCGCCAGCATCCTGGCGAGTGCCGATGCGTTTCTGCATGGCTGTGAGGCAGAAACCTTTTGCATGACGGCAGCGGAGGCGAGCGCCAGCGGCATACCCGTGATCGTACCTGATCGCGGCGGTGCGGCCGACTTTGCCGCGCGCCAAATGGAGCTGGCCTATCGTGCTGCGGATCATACGGACCTGGTGCGCGCGATTCTCGCTCTGCCAGACCGCTTTGCCGAGCGCTCGACCGGCCGCATGACGCGGGCGATGGACGATCATTTTGCGGCCCTGTTTGCGATCTACCAAAACCTGACCTCGAGCCAAGTCTCCTCGGCTGCGTAAGCGCAGCAATGTCCTTTCGCCTCCTAATTCTCGATCGCCATATTCTTGGGCAAATACTCGGAACGATGTGCCGTGTGCTGGCCGTCGTCACGTCACTGATGCTCCTCGAGCATCTCCCCCGTCTCCTGGAGATCACCCGCCTTTCGGGGCACCGCGGATACATAGTCGCGCACACCGTTGCCGGCTTGCTCCCGGAATATGGGGGCATCGGCTTGCCGGTCGGGCTGTTCCTGGGCATCGCTTTGACCGTACGAAAGCTCGTTCTCAGCGGGGAACTGGACGTGATCGAGGGGTGCGGCATTGCGCCTTTGCGGTGGATGCGGTTTCCGCTCATCGTCGCCACGTTGGTCAGTATCCTGGCCACAGCGAACCAAGGCTGGCTGATGCCCGCCGGCGAAGTCAAGCTCGCGGAAATCGGTAGACGCATGGAACGCGGTGAATTCGGTCACCGGCTGGAGGCAGGTCAGTTCATCGCTCTTGGATCCGGAAGGGTTTTGCTGTTCGAGCAAGTCGATGCGGTAAATGGCGAACTCATCGGGCTATTCCTTCGGGCGGAAGGGAACACCTTCACCGCAAGGCGGGGACGTTTCTGGCAGCTTCCGACCGGCGCCGCAGCTGTCGAATTGCGCGATGGACAGGTCATACAAGAACGATCTCACAGAGTGATCGACTTTGCCCGCTTGCGATACCGATCTGACGACGCAGGAGGCGCGTCGAAAATCGGGGCGGAAGACAGATCGCCGAAGCTGGTCGATATCGGATCGCTTTGGGCAGACGGCACCCCTTCCAGTCGTTCCGCCATCTATGGCCGTTGTCTCTCTGCGGCGCTCATATTGTTCCTGCCGTCACTGGCGCTGGCCTTGGGAAAGCCGCCAAGGCG
>JASLBO010000027.1 GCA_030146605.1 Sphingomonas sp.
CATATGGAGTGAGCGTCAGCACTCCATATGAATATTGGCGCCGCACGCATGCGATGCACCACGCCGGCACCGGCAATCTCGACCGTCGCGGCATTGGTGATGTCTCGACGCTCACGGTTCGCGAATTTGCCGCGCTCGGCCCTCTCGGACGATTGCAATACCGGCTCTACCGCAGTCCGCTCGTCCTGTTCGGCCTGGGACCGGCGTTCGTATTTTTCGTGCAGCATCGCGTTCCGCTCGGGCTGATGCGGGCCGGGTGGCGGCCGTGGATCAGCACGATGGGCACGACTGCCGCCATCCTGGCGCTATGGACCGGCCTGGCCCTTCTCATCGGCCTCGGTCCGTTCTTGATGATCCAGCTGCCGATCACGCTGATCGCCGCTGCCACCGGCGTGTGGCTGTTCTACGTCCAGCATCAATTCGAGCATACTTATTGGAGTGCGGGCGAGGCGTGGCGTTTCCACGAAGCCGCGATCTACGGCAGCTCGCATTATGTGCTGCCGCCGGTACTGCGCTGGGTCACGGCGAACATCGGTTTGCACCATATCCACCACCTTTGCAGCACCGTCCCCTTTTATCGACTTGGCGCGGTGCTCAAGACACGCCCCGAGCTGGCGACCGTCAATCGATTGACCGTGCCTGAGAGCCTCCGTCTCGTCCGCCTCGTTCTGTGGGATGAGGATTCCGGCCGGCTGGTCTCGTTCCGCGAGGCAGGCGGGCGGGGATCGGGAGCGGTGGCGCGCCGCTAAGGGCGTCTCCCCGGCCGGGAGGGCTCGGCAACGAAGCGCCGGCTGCCCTCAGGCCTTTTCCGCTGTCTGACAGCATGAACAAATCGGCCGAATGGATCGCTTGGTCGCCGCGGCCAGGCGGCGGCGCTCCTTCCGGTTCGGCAGTTCGTCGTGTGACAGATCGGCCGCGAGGCCCGTCGGCGCGGACCTGTGAATGTCGTTGTGCATAAGCCCGTGTCTCTTCGTCGGCGGTGATGGATCGAGAACCGCTCACCGTTCGCCACGTTCCCCGGCGATCCCGGATTGCTCGCCCCACAACTAATCGATCCGATGATGGGCCGTCCGGCCGCGGGGTCCTATGTCCCGGACATCCGCAATCAGAAGAGCAGCCGGATCATGTTGCAAGCAAACGCCACGACGCGCACGAGCACCGAGAGCACGAGCGGGACGAATGCCACGCCGCAGTCGAGCGCGACCCTGCCGCTCGACCGGCTGATGGCGGGAGCCTCGCCGCTGGACCGGCTGGCCCCGCCGCCAAGCCATATCGTGAAGACGGGCGATACGCTGTCGAAGATCGCCGAGCGTTACGGCACCGACTGGCAAACGCTGGCGCGGATCAACGGCATCACCAATCCCGACCGGATCAGCCCCGAGCAGACGATTCGCCTGCCCGGGAGCACGGCCAACGCGAGCACGCACACCGTGGCGCGCGGCGAGACGCTTTCGGGAATCGCAGCGCGCTACGGCACCGATGCCGGCACGCTGGCGCGGATCAACGGGCTCGGCAATCCGAACCTGATCCGACCCGATCAGGAGCTTCGCATCGGCGGCGGTGCATCGGCGCAGGTCGAGCGCACCCAGCAATCCGGCGCGGTCGCCGACCAGGACGGCCCCCGGGTGGACACGGCGGCGCAGGCGCGACTCGGCAGCGTCTCGGAGCGTTACGAGAGCGGCGGCCGTGGTCCAGGCACGGTCTCCACCGGCGCGGGCGATCCGGGGGGCGTCTCCTACGGCGTCTACCAGCTCTCCTCCAACGCCGGCACGCTCCAGGCATTTCTGCGCAACGAGGGGCGGCAATGGGCCGGCGAGCTGGGCGGCGGCATCGGCGGCGACGGCTTCAATGCACGCTGGCGGGCAGCAGCAGCCGCCGATCCCCAAGGCTTCCGCGAGGCGCAGCACGCGTTCATCGAGCGCACCCATTATGATCCCGCGATCAGCAGCGTGCGCGATGCTACCGGGCTCGATCTCGGCACACGTCACGCCGCGGTCCGCGAGGCGACCTGGTCGAGCTCGGTCCAGCACGCCCGCGCGCCGCAATTGCTCGAGGCGGCAATCCGCCGCACCGACCGCGAGGTCGGCCGCGACTCGCCGGATTACGACCGCGCTCTGGTCTCGAACATCTACGCCGAGCGGACGACCTATCTCGAGGGCCTCGCCGCCAGCGGACGCTATACCCGCGCCGAGGCGAACCAGCTGATCTCGATCACTCAGAACCGCTACCCCAACGAGCAACGCGACGCCCTCGCTCTGTTCGACCGTCAGACGACCCCGGCCGAGACCAATCGCACGCAGGCCAGCCCGGCCGCGAATCCTCGCACCGCAGCCGACTTCGCGAACCTGATCAACAGTTCGGGCGACGCCCAGGCCCGCGCCGACCTCGCCGCGGGGCGCAAGGTGCTGGTTGCGGTGCGGAGCGATTCGTCGACGGCCGCGGGTGGCGGGCGCGGCGAATATAACGACACGATCGCGCTCGTCTCGCGACAGGCCGATGGCAGCTACCGCGCGCAGGCCTTCGCGGGCAATACCGAGCCGGCGGGCGTCTATGCCGCGCGCGGTTACGGCAACGACGTCAATGGCGACGGGCGCAAGGAGCTCGGCCGGCTCGTCGAAGGCAGCTATCGCTACGAGCTCCAGTCGGGCAATTTCGCCGGCAATCGCTTCTTCCGCGCGACCGACACCCAGGCGGCGCTACGTGACAGCAACCATGACGGCCGCTTCACCGCCGCTGATCAGATCGACCGTACCGGTGCCGGGCGCTCGCTGCTGATCCACCAGGGCGGCAACAGCTCGACCGGATCGGCTGGATGCCAGACGCTGCGCCCGAGCGACTTCAATGCGT
>JASLBO010000171.1 GCA_030146605.1 Sphingomonas sp.
GGCAGCGCGATTACGCGGTTACCGCCGCCACCGCCTTTGCGCCGCGACGGGCCGAAGGCGTTCCGAACATGCTTCTCGCCGAAGCCGGGACCGGCATCGGCAAGACGCTCGGCTATCTCGCCCCGGCGTCGCTCTGGGCCGAGCGCGCCGAGGGCCCGGTCTGGGTATCGACCTTTACCAAGGCCCTGCAGCGCCAGCTCGCGCACGAGGGCGAAAAGCTGTTCGGCGACCCCGAGACGCGCAAGAAACGAATCGTCACGCGAAAAGGGCGCGAGAATTATCTCTGCCTGCTCAATCTCGAAGACGCGCTGCAGGGCGGCTTTGCAGGGCGCGCGGCGATCCTCGCGCAACTGGTTGCGCGCTGGGCGGCGTATAGCGCCGATGGCGACATGATCGGCGGCGACTTGCCCGGCTGGCTGCCGACCTTGTTCCGCCGCAACGGCTCGACCGCGCTCACCGATCGCCGGGGCGAATGCATCTATGCCGGCTGCCCGCATTATCGGAAATGCTTCATCGAGCGTGCGGCCCGCGCCAGCGCCGAGGCCGATATCGTCATCGCCAATCACGCTTTGGTGATGGTCAATGCCGCGCGCGGGCGCGAATCGGCGACGCGGCCGACGCGCTATGTGTTCGACGAGGGGCATCATCTGTTCGACGCGGCCGACGCGATGTTCTCGGCGGCGCTCACGGGGCAGGAGGCGATCGAGATCCGGCGCTGGATCACCGGCCCCGAATCGGGATCGCGCGGCCGGCGGCGCGGCCTCGCGGCGCGGCTGTCCGACGTTGCGAGCTATGACGAGGAAGGCGGCCGCGCCATCGTCGAGGCGGTCGACGCGGCGCGCGCGCTGCCCAGCGAAGGGTGGCTCCAGCGGCTGAACGAAGGCGAGCCCTTCGGCCCGGTCGAGGCGCTGCTCGCCGCAGTACGCGGGCTGGTTTACGCACGCGACGTCAACGGCTCAGGCGATGCCGGCTACGGGCTCGAGACCGAACTCGCCGAACCCGACCCCGCTCTGGTCGAGGCGGCGGGACCCGCGGGCACGGCGCTCGACGCGCTCGTTCGCCCATTGGTCAAGCTGGGGCGCCGGCTCGAGGCCGTGCTTGCCGACGCACCGGACTGGATGGACGGCCCGGCGCGGGCGCGGATCGAAGGCGCGATCGCCTCGCTCGGCTGGCGCACCGAGACCGTCGGGGCATGGCTCGCCTTGATCGCGCGGATCGGCGGGCCGGCGGATCCCGAATATGTCGACTGGCTCGCGATCGATCGCGTCGAGGGCCGCGAATATGATGTCGGGCTCCACCGCCATTGGCTCGATCCGTCGAAGCCCTTCGCGAAGACCGTGCTCGAGCCGGCGCACGGGGCGGTGATCACCTCGGCGACCTTGCGTGCCGGCGGCGACTGGGACGTCGCCGAGGCGCGCACGGGCGCCGTCCATCTGCTGCGTCCGGCGCAGCGTTTCGAGGCAGTCAGCCCGTTCGATTATCCCGGCCAGGCCGAAGTGCTGATCGTCACCGACGTCAAGCGCGGCGACCTGCCCGCGCTCGCCAATGCCTATGCCCGGCTGGTGGTTGCCGCGGATGGCGGCACGCTGGGGCTGTTCACGGCGATCCGGCGGCTGCGCGCGGTCCATGCGCGAGTCGCCGACCGGCTCGCGCGCGAGGGGCTGCCGCTGCTCGCCCAGCATGTCGATCCGATCGACACGGGCACTTTGGTGGACATTTTCCGCGACGATCCGCGCACTTCCCTCCTCGGAACCGATGCCCTGCGCGACGGCGTCGACGTCCCCGGCCATTCACTGCGGCTGGTGGTGATGGAGGGCGTTCCCTGGCCCAAGCCCAGCGTGCTCCACGCGGCGCGCCGGCTGGCGGGCGGCGGCACCGCTTATGACGACCGCATCGTCCGCGCCCGGCTGGCGCAGGCGTTCGGCCGGCTGATTCGCCGTGCCGACGATCGCGGCACCTTCGTCTTGCTCTCGGCGGCCAGTCCGTCGCGGCTGCTCGACGCGTTCCCGCCCGGCACCCCGGTGGCGCGCGTCACGCTCGATGCGGCGGTGGCGCGGGTTCGGCTTTCCCTCGAGGGCCGATTGCGGCATGAGGCGCCCGCGAACGCCTGACGGCCTGACGGGAATGTAGTGATGAAGACGCTCACGCTGCTGCGCCATGCCAAGTCGGGCTGGGACGATCCGGTCGCGCGCGATTTCGATCGCCCGCTAAATCCCAAGGGCCAGCGCGCCGCGGCGATGGTCGGGCGCCACATGAAGTCGCTCGGGCTCGCCTTCGATCATGTCGTCGCCTCGCCGGCGGTACGGGTGGTCGAGACGCTCGACCATGTCGGCCAGGGCTATGGCAGCGATCTCGCGCCGGCCTGGGATCAGCGCATCTATCTCGCCTCGCCCGCGACCTTGCTCGACGTGGTGCACGATCTGCCCGCCGGGGCCGAACGCGTGCTGCTGACCGGGCACAATCCGGGGCTCGAGGAACTGGTATTGCTGCTGGTGCCGGGTGGCGGCGTGCTGCGCGAGCAGGCGGAGATCAAGTTTCCCACCGCGACGCTGGCGGAGATGACGTTCGAGCTGACCGATTGGGGCGAGGTGCGGCCGGGCGCCGCCACGCTCACCCGCTTCGTGCGCCCCCGCGATCTCGATCCCGGCCTCGGGCCCGATACGCCTTAGCCGCCATCCTCTTCGAGCGCCTTGACCAGCGAGTCGCGAACGGCGCGGAATGCCTCCGCACTGCTCCGGGTCGCCGTCCTGCTCGCCTTCTCCTCGGCGAGCAGCTTCTGCACGCCGCGGATCGTATAGCCCTCATCGGTGAGGAGCTGGTGGATCCGCCGCACCAGAGCGACGTCGTCGGGACGATAATAGCGGCGGTTGCCGGCGCGGGTCAGCGGGCGCAGCTGCGGAAACCGCGTCTCCCAGTACCTTAATATATGTTGTGGTCGACCGATTTCCTGCGCGAGTTCGCCGATGGTGCGGAGGGCGCCTGCCGCCTTCTCCGCGGGCGGCATTCCGCCTCTCAGTTGCCTGCCACGATGCGGTCGCGCATCATCTGGCTGGCTCTGAAGGTGAGCACCCGGCGGGGTGCGATCGGCACTTCGACGCCGGTCTTGGGGTTGCGGCCGACGCGTTCGCCCTTGTCGCGCAGGATGAAGCTGCCGAACCCCGAGATCTTGACGTTCTCGCCCTTGGAAAGCGCTCCGCACATGTGCGACAGGATCTGCTCGACGAGGCGGGCAGCATCGGCGCGCGACAGACCCACTTCGCGATGCAGCGATTCGGCCAAATCTGCCCTGGTCAGCGTGCCCGCAGCCGGCATGTCGGCAAATCCCCCAATTAATCCATGTTCAGACTGGATCGTACCAGATTGTCTTCATGTCGCAAACTACAACATTCCGTTACGGTAACGACTCGATACTCGTTCTGACACATTTCAGAAACGTACGACCGCAGCGCCCCATGTGAAGCCCCCGCCCATCGCCTCGAGCACGATGAGGTCGCCTTGCTTGATTCGGCCGTCGCGGACCGCGGTGTCGAGCGCGAGCGGCACCGACGCGGCGGAGGTATTGGCGTGCTGGTCCACCGTCACCACCACCTTTTCGGGCGCGAGGCCCAATTTGCGCGCGGTTGCGTCGAGAATGCGGGCATTGGCCTGATGCGGGACGACCCAGTCGACCTCGGCGGACGAGAGGCCGGCCGCCCCGAGCGACTCGGTCATCACCGCGGCGAGGTTGACCACGGCGTGGCGAAACACCTCGCGGCCCTTCATCCGGAGTTTGCCGACGGTGCCGGTGGTCGAGGGGCCGCCGTCGACATAGAGCAAGTCGTTGTGCCGGCCGTCGGCGTGGAGCCTCGTCGCGAGGATGCCGCGGCCGCCCTGGTCCGCGCTTTCCTGCCCTTCGAGCACGATCGCGCCGGCGCCGTCGCCGAACAGCACGCAGGTCGCACGGTCTTCCCAGTCGAGGATGCGGCTGAAGGTCTCGGCGCCGATCACCAATGCGCGCTTGTGGGCGCCCGCGCGAATCATCGAATCGGCAACCTGCAGCGCATACAGGAAGCCTGAGCACACCGCGGCGACGTCGAACGCGACGCAATCGTTGACCCCGAGCGCTGTCTGCACGCGAGTCGCACTTGCCGGGAAGGTCTGGTCGGGGGTGGCGGTGGCGAGCACGATCAGGTCGATGCTGGTCGCCTCTACCCCGGCCGATTCGAGCGCGGCGCGCGCGGCGGCGGTCGCCAGCGTGCTCGTCGTCTCGTCATCCCCGGCGATGTGGCGGAAGCGGATGCCGGTACGCTCGACGATCCACTCGTCGGTGGTGTCGACGCGCTCCGCCAGCTCCGCATTCGAAACGCGCCGTTCCGGCAGCGACGAGCCGGTACCAATAATCACCGAACGCAGGGTCACGCAGCCTTTGCCTCGAAATTCCCGAGATCCTCGGCGATTCGCCGATTGAGGTCGTCGCGCAGCATCTTCGCGGCGAAGCCGATGGCGGTGTCTACCCCCACTTCGTTCGCGCTGCCATGGCTCTTCACGACGATGCCGTTGAGCCCGAGGAAGATCGCGCCATTGTGATTGTTGGGGTCGAGATGGGTGCGCAGCAATTCGGTGGCGGGGCGCGAGATCAGGAAGCCGATCTTGGAACGGGTCGAGCTGGAGAACGCCCGCTTGAGCAGATCGGCGACGAAGCGCGCGGTGCCTTCGATCGTCTTCAAGGCGATATTGCCGGCAAAGCCGTCGCAGACGATCACGTCGACTTCGCCGCGCGATAGCTTGTTGCCCTCGATAAAGCCCTTGAAATCGAGCCGGAGATGCGTCGCGGCGCGCAGCTCGGCGGCGGCCTCGCGGATATTGTCGGTGCCCTTCATCTCCTCGGTGCCGATATTGAGGAGCGCGACTCGCGGATTTTCGAGGTCGAGCGCGATACGGGCATAGGCCGCGCCCATCACCGCGAACTGAACGAGGTTCCGCGCATCGACTTCGGTATTGGCGCCGAGATCGAGCATCACGGTGTCGTTCTCGCCCAGGGTCGGCATCAAGGCGGCGAGCGCCGGACGGTCGATGCCCGGCATGGTGCGGAGCGACAGCTTGGCCATCGCCATCAACGCACCGGTATTGCCCGAGGACACCGCGGCGCCGGCGCGGCCCTTTTTCACCATGTCGATGGCGATCCCCATCGACGTGGTCTTGGCGCGGCGAATCGCGGCGCTGGGCTTTTCGTCGGACGCGACGACGCCGGCTGCGTGGACGATCTCCGACGCGGCGGTGAGATTGGGGTGGCTCTGCAGCCCCTCGCGGATCTGCGCCTCATCGCCGACGAGGATGAACTCCATCCCCTCGAAGCGACGGCGCGCACGCGCCACCCCGGCGAGCATGACCGCAATCCCTTCGTCGCCGCCCATGGCGTCGACGGCGATTCGCATGGGATTGGTCATGCCGGCAGGTTCCCGGTGGCGTGCGTGGCTCAGCCCTCGGCGGAGACGATCTCGCGACCGTTATAATGGCCGCAAGCTACGCACAGATTGTGCGGGCGCTTCAGTTCGCCGCAGTTCGAGCATTCCTGGAATGCGGCGACGGTGAGCGAATCGTGCGACCGGCGCATGCCACGCCGCGACGGCGAGGTCTTTCTCTTGGGAACGGCCATTGAGGCACCTTTACGAAGACACGTGAATCAAGTCGCGATACGCCCGCGTCGGTGTCCGGGCAAGCGACGGTTGGAGCCGGCCGCCCGCCGGACCAACAGGGCAGGTCACGAAGCGAGGCCGCGCGTATACCGATTCTTGCCCGACTTGCAAGGGCGTGGCACGTGTCGGCAGTTCCAATTGGGGGTCATGCATGTTTTTCCTGCCCGTCGCACTCGTTACTGCCGGCGCCGCCGCGCTGCTCAACTTCTGGCTCGGGCTGCGCGTCAGCCGGCTGCGAATCTCCGAGAAGATCATGGTCGGCGACGGTGGCAATCCGCGGCTGATCGCGCGGATGCGCGCCCAGCTCAACTTCGTCGAATATGCGCCGATCGTGCTGATCCTGATCGCGCTGATCGAACTCGCACGCGGCACCCAGGCCTGGCTGTGGGGAGTCGCACTGCTCTTCATCGTCGCGCGCGTGCTGCATGCCTTCGGGATGGACGGCTGGAGGCCGGGCCGGATGATCGGCATCGCGCTGACGATGCTGACGATGCTCGGCCTTGCCGCCTATGCCGTCTTTCTCGGCTATTCCGGGCTCAATCCGCTGCGCTGAGCACCGCATCGCCCACGAACGGATTTGTCCGCCGCTCGTGGGCGAAGTTGCTCGGCTGGCCGTGGCCGGGGACGAACACCGTGTCGTCGCCCAATGGCCATAGCTTGCCGGTGATCGCGTCGATCAGGTCCTGGTGGTTGCTCCTGGGGAAATCGGTGCGCCCGATCGATCCCTGGAACAGCACGTCGCCGACCAGCGCCAGCTTCGACGGCGCGTGGTGGAAGACGACATGCCCCGGCGTGTGGCCCGGGCAATGATAGACGTCGAGCGCCAGCGCGCCGACCGTCACCGTGTCGCCGTCGACCAGCCAGCGATCGGGTTCGAACGGCGTTCCGATCATGCCATATTTGTGGCCGTCCTCCGCGAGCCGGTCGATCCAGAAGCGGTCGGCTTCGTGCGGCCCTTCGATCGGCACGCCGAGCTCGGCGGCGAATGCACCCGCGCTGCCGCAATGGTCGATATGGCCATGGGTCACGAGGATCTTCTCGATCGTGACGCCCTGCTGCTGCGCCGCCGCGCGCAGCCGATCGAGATCGCCGCCCGGATCGACGAATGCACCGCGCATTGTGCCGGTGCACCAGAGCAGGCTGCAATTCTGCTGGAGCGGCGTGACGGGGACGATCGCCACCCGCATCGGAGGATTGGACATGCCCGGCAGATAGAGGGCGGTGCCGGTCGCGACAACCGCGGGCTTGCCGCGGCGCAGCGGCGGCGGCATGCGCATCGCGATGGCACTGCCCGTTCCTCCCTTCGTGCTGCTCGACGACGCGCGCCCCGGCGGCGCGGTGGCGCGGCTCTATGCCGATCCCGTCGAGATCGTCCGCGCCGATACGGCGGAAGCGGTGCAGCCGGCGCTGGAGACCCTGCGCGCGGCGCGCGGCCGCGGACTCGATGCGGCAGGCTATATTCGCTACGAGGCGGCGGCGGGGCTCGAGCCGAAGCTTCCCGACCTCGCTGCCCCGGGGCCGTTGCTGTGGTTCGGGCTGTTCCACGGCTATCGCGAGGTCGAGCCCCACGCGCTTCTGCCCGATCCGACGGGGGCATGGGCCGGCGCGCCCCGGCCGATGATCGGGCGCCGTGCCTATGCCGAACGGTTCGCGCACGTCGCCGAGCGCATCATCGCGGGCGACATTTATCAGGCCAACCTGACCTTTCGTGCCGAAGTGGCCACCGCCGGATCCCCCGCAGCGATCTACGCGCTGCTGCGAAACCGCGCGGGAGCCGGCTACGGCGCGCTGATCGCCACCGGCGAGGAATGGCTGCTGTCTTTTTCGCCCGAACTCTTCTTCGCGCTCGACGCAGGCACCCTGTCCGCCCGGCCGATGAAGGGTACTGCGCTGCGCGATGCGGATCCTGCCCAGGATGCGGCCAATGCCGAAGCGCTCCGCGCCGACCCCAAGCAGCGCGCCGAAAATCTGATGATCGTCGATCTGCTGCGCAACGATCTCAGCCGGGTCGCGCGCGCCGGCAGCGTGACGGTGCCGCAGCTCTTCCATGTCGAGCATTACCCGACCGTCCACCAGATGGTGTCGGAAGTCACCGCCGCGCTCGATCCGGAGCGCGACGCAATCGACGCGCTCGCCGCGCTCTTCCCGTGCGGCTCGATCACGGGTGCGCCCAAGCTGCGCGCGATGCAGATCATCGCCGCGAGCGAGGATGCGCCGCGCGGCGTCTATACCGGTGCGATCGGCCGGCTGGATGCCAATGGCGATGCGATGTTCAACGTGGCGATCCGCACGCTGACGCTCGCCGGGGGCGACTCGACCGCGCTTTTGGGGTTAGGGTCCGGCGTGGTTGCCGATTCGGACCCCGAGCAGGAATGGCAGGAATGCCTCGCCAAGGGCGCGTTCGTGACGGCGGGTGAGCGCCCGTTCGACCTGATCGAGACGATGCGCTTCGATCCGTTCGACGGCATGCCGTATCTCGAGCGTCACCTCACCCGGCTGAAGGACAGCGCGGCCGCTTTCGGGTTCGTCTTCGATCGCCATTCGGTGCGCAACGAGCTTCAGGCCGCCACCTTCCGGCTGCGAGCGGCGTCGAAGGTGCGGCTGCTGCTCGCGTCGTCGGGGGCGATCTCGATCGGCATCAGCCCGCTGCCTGAAACGCCCGATCACCCGGTCGGCGCGGCGATCCGTCCCCTCGAAGTCGCGCCGGACGACTTTCGACTGCGCCACAAGACCAGCCGGCGGGGCTTCTACGATCGTGCGCGGACATCGGCTGGCACGTGGGAAGTCCTGTTCACCGACCCCGATGGCTTCCTTACCGAGGGCAGCTTCACCAATTTGTTCGTCGAGCGGGACGGCATATTGCTGACCCCGCCGCTCGCCCGCGGGCAGCAGCCCGCGGGC
>JASLBO010000204.1 GCA_030146605.1 Sphingomonas sp.
GATCTATGTGAATTAGGACGTCGAATCAGAAACTTGCGCTCGGATACGCGGTTGGCGGCTTCATGCGGGTTGCCGCAGTTCGAGCCGAGGTAGCAGATTGACGTCGCTTGCAATCCACCCCCCTGCTGCGGGGGCCACTCCATATCTCATTGCGCTTCGGGAAGCGCTGACCAACTCCGCGAACAGGCCGCTCGCGGAGTTCGAGCTCGCGGGTCTCTCGATCGAGCTGCGCGTCGGCACGGACTCAGTGTGGACGCTGATCCGTCGTGCCAGGCGCGGTGGTGTAGCGTTCCGGGCAGCCTTGCTCACGGGCGATTTCACCTGCGAGAAGGTCAATCCGCACCCCGGGGAGCTGGCGCGCCTCGAAGTGACCAGCGCGGCCGGCAGATATTCCATCGCCTTTTGTGCGGGTGGCGAGAGCCGGGACAATCTGCGGATCACCACCAGCTTCACGCCTGCGGTATCGATGATCCTGCCATATCTCCCGCGCGACCTTTATCCTCTCGACAACGACGACAACCCCATGGGCACGGCGGGAGAAGTCGAGGCGACCCAGCGAGGGCTCAATTCGGGCCTACTGTTCTTCCGGGTCGACGAACCGGCTTTTGGACGCGTCCTCTACTTCCAGAATCTGACGGCGCTGAACGATTATTTCGGCGCTACCGGCACTGCGCCGCGCGATGCAGTGGGTGGTCGCTGGCCGGAGCTCGGCTACCTTGCGCCGACGCCGGAGGAGGAAGGCAGCTCCGCGCTTCCCGCTGGCAAGGAGATCGTGCTGTCGGACGCCATCCTGGTGTTCCGTGAACAGGCACCGTCGGACGAGTGCGGCACCGCGCTGCAGTTCCTGCGGATGCTGGGGTCCGCCTATCGCATGCTCGATCTCCCGCGGACCGCTTTTCGCGACTGGGTCGGGCGCGCCGAACGTACCCTGCGGGATCTCGACGAAGCGCCGGCAGCGACGATCCGTCACTACGGCCATCGCTACATTCATCCGTACACGGCCAGCGAATATCCCGACTCCATGGTCCAGATGTCAGTGGCGGCCGGGATTCATGACTGGGGCAAATGGCGAGGCGAGCCCCATCCGCTTGAGGCCGAGTTCATGGCCGGAATGCGCAAGTTCTTCGATCCGGAATTGCGGGCGGTGCGGCGGTACCTGCCCAATGTCGGAGACGACAAGGACGCCGATGCGGTGGACAGCTGGTATCTCTACCACCCGCTGCTCAACCTCGGGAATCTGGCGCACGACGGCGACGAGGAAGCACGCCGGCTGTTCTTCGATTCGATCGAGTTCGGCATCAAGGCCGCCCGTCACTTCGACTATGCATGGCCGATCCAGTACAAGGTCACCGACTTCTCGGTGATCGAGGCGACTGCGCCCGCGGACGACAACGGGCAGACCGATGTCGGCGGCATCTACGCCTGGGTCATGCTCCAGGCCTATGAGCTGACCAACGACGACCGCTATCTGAAAGAGGCCCGGGCCGCGCTCGACGCCGCCATGGGCATGCGGTTCAGCCTCAACTATCAGGCCAATCTCACTGCCTGGGGCGCCGCTGCCTGCATGCGGCTGTGGCGCGTGACCAACGAGGAGGCATACCGCGCCCAGAGCTACGTTTATCTCGCCAGTTTCTTCCACAACAGCCAGATCTGGAAGAGCGAGATCGGCTTCGCCCGCCATTACTCCAACTTCATGGCGGTGACCTGCCTGCAGGACGCGCCATACATGGCGATGTACGAGTGCTTCGAGAGCTTTGCCGCCTTCGAGCGCTTCCTCCGCGAAAGCGGGAGCGATCTCGACCCTGCGGTCCGGATGCTCGTCTCCGAGTATTGCAAATATGTCCTCGACCGGGCCTGGTATTATTACCCCGACGCCCTGCCCGCCGAGGCGATCTCGGACGAGCAGCGCGAGACCAACGGCTATGTCGATCGCGCCCTCTCCTTCCCGCTGGAGGACCTGTATCCTGATGGCCAGCCGGCCGGGCAGGTAGGCCAGGAAATCTACGGCGCAGGAGCCGCGTTCATCCTTGCATCCCGCTCCTTCCATGAGATCGAGGACGCGCCCTTCCGGCTGTCCTGCGACCATTTCCTGTATTCGCGGGAGCGAAGCGCCGACAAGGTGCTGCGCCTCAGGCTCGACGGCGGCGACGGCTGCACCGCGCAACTGAGCCTCGTACGAAAGAAGCGCCACAAGCTGCCCACAGCCAAGGTCACCACCACCGGTGGCGACGTGCTGCGGCCGCATGCGGTCTCTGACGACCGCACCGATTTCTACGTGCCGGCAAACGGTACGGTCATTCTCAGCTGGGAGTAACGGGATGCCGGCCAATCTTACCTCGCTCGAGGGGAAGCGGATTCTCCTGACCGGCGGCACGACCGGCATCGGCCGCGCGACGCTGGCGCTGCTCGCCGGAGCTGGCGCCCGCGTCCTCACCTTCGGACGGAGCGCCGGAGTGCTGGAAGACGCGCTGGCTTATGCGCGCGGCCGTGGCGGCGAGGTGTCCGGCCTGACCGCCGACTCCGCTACCCGCAAGGGGATAGAACAGGTGTTCGCGGCCGTCGACGAACGGCTGGGCGGGATCGACATGCTGGTCGCCTGCGCCGCGCTTGGCGCCGAGCCGATCCATGAAATGGAAGAGGACGACTGGCGCTATGTCGTCGAGACCAATCTGGTCGGCTATCTCGCCTGTGCCCGCGCGGCGATCAAACGGATGGAGACTGAGGGCGGCGGGCACCTGCTGTTCGTCGGCTCGATCAGCACAGACATCAAGAAGCCGGGCGAGAGCGTCTATTCGGCGACGAAAGCGGGCATCCAGGCGTTTGCCGAGACACTTCGCAAGGAAATCCAGGACAAGAACATCAAGGTGAGCGTCATCCAGCCCGGCTCGGTCGACACCGACATGCAGGAGTGCAGCGAGGACGAAAAGCGCCAGGCCGTCGCCGACGAGGAGATGCTTCACGCCGGGGAAGTCGCCGAGGCGATCCTGTTCGTGCTCACGCGCTCGGCCCGGACCGACATCGTCAATCTGCGAATCGAGCCGCTCATCCAGAAGACGAGTTGAGCCCGGGGGCGTCCGGATTTGCCAATGAAGAGGATCAGACAGGAATGAAGGCAGCGCTGAAGACCGCGGAAGGTACGTTCGAGGTCACCGAAACCGAACGGCCGATCATCCCGGCTCCGAACTTCGTGCTCGCACGGGTGCGGGTCGCCGGCATCTGCGGCACCGACCTGCGGCACTGGAAGAAGCACGAACCCGAGCTCGAATGCCACATCGTGGGGCACGAGCTCGCCGGCGAGGTGGTCGAGGTTGGCGAGAGCGTCACCAACGTGAAACCGGGCGACCGCGTGGTGATCGAGACCGTGATGGGCGACGGCGTCTGCGAATATTGCCGCGTCCAGCGCTACAATATCTGCGAGCATCTCTACGACGTTCGCACCAAATATGTCTCACGCGCCTATGCCGAGTTCCTCGTCGGGCCAGCCGAAAAGTTTTACAAGCTGCCCGATCATGTGAGCTTCGAGGAAGCGTCGCTGATCGACACCTTCTCGGTATGCCTCCACGCCCAGCACCTGTCGGGGCTGGGCATCAACGACAGGGTCGCCGTGATCGGCGCGGGGCCGATCGGGCTTGGCCAGATGATGCTCGCCAAGGCGAGCGGCGCCGATGTGATCATCTGCGACGTGGTCGACAGCGCACTGGATCTCGCGCGGGAACTGGGCGCAGACGCCGTGGTGAATAGCGGCAGGGAAGATCCGGTCGAGGCGGTGATGCGGTTCACCGACGGGCGCGGCGCCGACATCGCGTTCGAATGTGCCGGCGGGGATTCCATGTCGCAGACATTGCCGCAGGCAACCAGGATGGCGCGGCGCGGCGGAAAGGTGGTGATCGTCGGCGGGTTCGACGCGGGCGAGACGGCGATCCCGCTCGAATGGCAGCGGATCCAGATGAGCGAGATCCAGCTCATACCCAGCGCCAGCTTTGCGATGCACGATATCTACCCCGAACAAGGAATGGTGCTCGACCTGATCGCCAAGGGGCGCATCGACGTGAAGAAGCTGATCACCCACCGGTTCAAGCTGGATGAGATCAACGAGGCGTTCGACACCGCTCAGGCCAAGCAGGAAACCGGCGCGGTCTTCGTGGCGATCTCGATCGAATGAGCGCGAGCGACCGCAGCGACGCGGGCCAGACCCGGACCTTGTGGGTCGGCAGCTATGCCGAAAAGGGCGGCCAGGGTCTTTACCCGCTCCGGCGCGATGCCTCTGGCAAATGGGAAGCCGGCGCACCGTTCGGGGGGGCCCGCAACGCCTCGTTCGGGACCTGGTCCCCGCGGCACGGGCTGCATTATCTGGTCGATGAACAGGGCGGCACGCTGGGCGTGTATCGCTACGACGAGGAATGGGCCGAGCTCGCCCGGCTCGCAACGGGTGGAGCAGAGCCCTGCTACGTCTCGCTCGACGACTCCGAAACCCGACTGGCGGTGGCCAATTACGGCAGCGGCAGCACCGCGCTGTTCTCTCTCGACGCTGCATCCGGCCTTCTGCTTGGCCCCCCTGCCGTCCTGGCCAATAGCGGCCGCGGCCCGGATCCGGAGCGGCAGGAGGGACCGCATGCCCACTGCGTCCGGTTCAGCCCGGACCGGCGATGGCTCTATCAGGTCGATCTGGGCACCGATCAGATCCTGGCGTTCGCGCCCGAAGACCCGGGCAGCCGGCGCGTGGCATTTGCCGCGCCACCATCTAGCGGGCCGCGTCATTTGCTGCTTCACCCGGTCCAGGGCGTCGCCTTCCTGATCAGCGAACTGGCGAGCACCCTTGCCCTGTTGACGGTGGATGGGCCCGACTTTCGGCAGGTCGAAACGCTCTCCACCTTGCCAGCAGGCTTTGCCGGTGAAAGCCTTGGCGGGCATGTCGGGATGAACGCCGCCGGCGACCGGGTCTACGTCACCAACCGGGGCCATGACAGCGTCGCCACCTTCGCCTTTGACGGCAAGCGGCTGTCATTGCTGCAGCATGTGCCAAGCGGAGGTGCATCGCCCCGTTTCTTTCTGCTGCTCGAGGCGGAGAAGCTGCTGCTCGTCGCGAATGAGGAGGGCGGCAATGTCACGGGGTTCAGGCTCCAGGACGATGGGACGCTGGAGTCTGCCGGGATGGACCTGCCGGTCCCGGGCGCGGTGTTCCTCTCCGCGGCGTAAAAGACCGAAGGACAGTTCATGCGTGCGGGCCGGGGTCGGGTCGAATGGACCCGCGGGGTCCTCCACCGACGGCGAAAGGGCTGTCGCGCCGAATGCTCGCTCGCATCAGTCCGGTAGGGCGAGTTCCGCGAGCTTCGCAGCGAGATCCGCATTTCGGAAGGGCTTGGTGAGGCGGGGCAGATCCGGGTCGACCCCGTCATTCTCTGCATATCCGGAAATGACCAGGACCTGGGTATCAGGTCGGTTTGCACGTACCGCCCGCGCGAGGTCGGTTCCGTTCATCCCGGCCATCAGGTGGTCGGTTACGAGCAGATCCGGTTCGAGGCCGGCGCCCAGAAGCCTTAGCGCTTCCTCGGCGGACGCTGCCTCGACAACGGCGTAGCCCATTTCGACCAGCATGTCCGCCGTGCTCATTCGAACCAACTCCTCCTCGTCAACGAGCAGCACCGTGCCGGTACTCGTCGTAGCGGGCGCTTCCTGCTATACCGTCCTGGCGGCCTCCGGAGACTCCGCGCTCACCGGCAGCCAGAGCTCGACGTTCGTGCCCACGTCCCGTTCGCTTTCGATCGTGAGCGCTCCGCCGAGCTGCGAGGCGAGGCCATGTACCATCGAAAGGCCAAGGCCGGTGCGATCGCTACCCGCTACGATCAGCTTGCCAATAGCTTTCTCGGCATGGTCCATATCACCACAGCCAGGTACTGGCTCAAATTTGTCCACGCCGCCTAGCCTACGGGCATAGCCTGACTGGCCCGCTGGGCCTGTCCTATGTTAGGGCTTTTCGGCGCGTGCCTGAGCTTCAGGAAGCCAGGCAAGGAACTTACCATTATGCAAACCTCTCAGCCGGAAGCGGCTTCCTCAACACAGCTGTCGCCGCGGACCGAGTGGGAGGCTCGACGTCTAAGGTTGGCAGTTGAGGCTGCCGGCGTCGCTCTGTGGGAGTGGAATGTCGACACTGACCGGTTTGCCATGGACGAGGGAGCCTTTCAGCTGTGGGGTCTCCCGTGGAGTGAGGCCGTCACCTTCGAAGAGTTATCTCACCACATCCACCCGGCTGATCGTGACCGCGTAAGAGCGGCGTTCACTGCCACGCGGGCAGTGTTCGGGCCGTATGAAACTGATTTCCGGATAATGCTCGGCGAGGAGGTCCGCTGGATTGCTGCCCGTGGGCAGGGTGAGGATGTCGGCATAGTAGACAGGACCATGTTCGGCATCTTCCTCGATGTCACTGGCCGAAAGCAGGCTGAGGAGGGCCACGAGCTGCTTGCCGGCGAGATGAGCCACCGCGTCAAGAACCTGCTGGCGATTGCCGCAGGCCTCACACAGATCACCTCCCGTACGACCACATCAACCACGGAAATGGCGCGTGAGCTCATCCAGAGGCTTACCGCACTCGGCCGGGCCCATGATCTGGTGCGGCCGCTGCCGGAAGGTCAGGGTTCGGCAGCATTGCTAGGGGATTTGCTGTCCGTTCTGCTCTCGCCCTATGACGATCTCGGCGCGTTCAGCGGTCGCATTCGCGTCGCTGTGGAACGGATGGGCGTCGGGGAAGCCGCCGCCACCGCCCTCGCGCTGGTCGTACACGAGCTCGCCACCAATTCGGTGAAGTATGGCGCCCTCTCATCAGAGGCGGGCACTCTCGACGTGGCCACTCGAATGGAGGCCAACAAGTTCAGCCTCATCTGGACGGAGCGTGGCGGCCCTCGGGTCGAAGCGCCACCCAAAGCGGCCGGATTTGGAAGTAAGCTGGTGCAGCGGAGCGTAGCACAACAGCTGGGCGGCACGATCAACCACGACTGGGCAGAAGGTGGCCTGATCGTCACGGTTCAGCTCAGCCGCGAAAAGCTAAGCCACTAATAGCCCAGGTGTGGGAGCCCTAGGTGTTTGATCCCACGGTTTGATGGTGCGATCCTTTCGTGGGAATGGACGGCCGGCGAAGCTCCTGGCTCGGCTTCCACGGTGAGTACAGCAGCCGGGCCGCCGAGGATTTGGCGCTGTGCCTCTATCCCTTGCGCCGTGCCTCGATAAAGCGATGCAACCCTTCCACCGGGACGAGGGTAATCACGCCCACCTTTATGGTCTCGACTTCGCCCGCTGCGATCAGCTCGTAGAGCTTCGAGCGTCCGATGCCGGTCAGCCGGCAGGCTTCGGGAATGCGGACGGTGATCGGATCCAGCACACCAACCTCCGCCGCCGCGCCGGAGCCCGTCACCGGGAATCTCGCGACGCCGCCGGCCGCGCCTGCTGCTTCGCAAAGGCGCGGTCTCCGTCGAGGAAGGCCTGCAACATGTACGGGATCAGATCCGGGACGCTCTCGGCCTGCCCATAGGCCTCGGCATACATGGCGGCGTAGGCACCGAGCGCCGAATGCAGACCCGGCGAGACGCTGATCTGCAGCTTCACCGGGGTTCGATCGGGAATCCTTGCCAGTTTCAGATCCATCACAGCCTCCTGTTCCATGGGCGAAGGACGAGGTCCTTGTGGACGATGACGCGCAGCGGCCAGCCGGGACGGACGCGAATCGTCGGCGCCACCGACAGGTTCTTTGCGACCAGCTGGTCCCCGCCGCGCGCGCCGGCCTGTTGCGCCGATTCCCGCAACGCCTCGACGAGATCGCTTTCCGACTGCCTGCCGATTTCGGTGCCGACGCCGAGCAGGGTCGACAGCGCGACGCCCTTCAGCAGCTGGAAGGTATGGAGGTCCAGCCGGTCCGACAGGCCGGAGTATCCACTCGCGTCGCTGGCGGGCCAGTTCTCGATGCGCACCGAAGCGCCGTCGGGGAAGAGGACGCGCTGCCACATGACGAGCGCGCGCCGCTGGCCGAAGGCCACGACATTGTCGTGCCTGCCGATCAGCCGCGAACCCTGCGGGACGAGCAAGATCCTGCCTGTCGCGGAATCATAGACGTTCTCGGTGATCTGGGCCGTCACTATGCCGGGCACATCGGAATCCAGCCCGGTGATGAGGCTGGCCGAAAGGACACTCCCGGCACTCAGGGTGAAGGGTGACGGCGCGGGCTGGATCTCGAACGGGTTCCGGTCGCTCGCCATTGCGGCGGATGCGGCAGTGTGCTGCTGCGAAGTCCCGCGCGGATCCATGGGTGCCGCATCGCTCCCGGGCATCGGCCCCGTGGCGGCCGCAGGCCAGGCCGCTGTCGCCGACGCACTCGTCTCGCGTTGGATGAGGACAGCGGACCGCCGCGCCGCCTCCAGGTCCGCGGCACGCCGCGCTTGCGCCTCTGCGGCGGCGTTCGCGTCACCAGGCGAGTATGCGCCTGCGACCGGTGCGGCCTCGCCGGCGAGAGCGCGCTGCTGCTCGAGAATGGGTCGGCCCAGATCCCCGGGCAAGGGCGGCCCGAGGCGCGGGACCTCACCATAGCTGCCGGGTGCATCCGCCAGTGCCTCCGGTGGACGGCGCGCGCCTGCGGGATCAGCGGCCACGACATCGGAATTGCCCGCGCGGATCGCGGGGCGCAGCCCGAACCAGGTCACGCCGAGCATCGCCACACTGGCGAAGCCCGCCCCGGCAATGATGACGCCGCGGCGGAAGCGAACCACCCGGCGGGGGCGCCCCCTCAGAACGAGCGCCTCCGGATCGATCTTGGACCGGGTTTCGGAGTTTGCAACAGGCTCGCTCATGATCCCGTCCTCCCCCGCCCAGCGCGTGCGGACTCGCGCTCGATGCGCACGATCTGCTGCTTCTTCGCGCCGAAGCGGAGCTCGGCCGCATCAAACAGCCGGTCGACGACGTAATAATTGCCGGTGACCCGGTAGTTGACGAGCTGCGCCTCGCCCTTGTCGCCGACGACGAAGAGCGGCGGCGCCTCGCCCTGCGACAGCGATGCGGGGAACTCGACATAGACCTGGCGACCGTCGTCGAAGGCGCGCAGCGGCCGCCAGCGCGGCCGGTCGCCCGAGATCGTATAGCCGAAACGCAGCGTCTCGAGTGGAATCGCCGGCGCCTGCCGCGCTTGCGGAGCCGCTTCTTGCCGATGCGGCCGCGCCACCACGACCAGATCGGCAGGATATGTCCAGGAGATCGCCGACATCGCCGTCGACGCAGTGCTTTCGAGCTGGAGGTGGTAGCTTCGCCTGTCGGTCGTGATGAACAGGTTGGTTTTCAGGCCGGCGGCGAAGGGCTTCACCAGGATATGCGTGCGCCGGGTGTCGCCCGAACCGCTCGTCGTGTCGCCGACGGTCCAGCGTGCGGTGTCGCCGGCGGCGATCGAGATGAGCGTCTCCCCCGGTTGCAGGGCAATGCCGGTGATCCGCTCGGGCGCGCCGTAGAGGCGGTACAATGCCCCTTCCGACCAGGGGTAGATCTGCACGGCATTCACGAAGGCGTGCGCGTCGGGCTCGCGGGTGGCGTTTCGCGTCGCCGCCGCCACGCGGACCAGCGGCGCACGTCGCGCCGCCCGGACCCGCATCTTGCGACGCGGGCGGGGCGCCGCGGGCCTTGCCGCCACGTTCTGCCCGCCCGGCACACTTCTGGTCGCAGTCGCGCGAGCTGCAGGTTGCGTTGTCGACTGGGGCAAGGGCTGCCCCGCGCCGGAGCTGGCAAGAGCCAGACAGGCACAAAAATGCACAAGAGTCATGGGCTTCACTCCGCAGGGGATGACGGGAAGGCGGCGGGCTGGATCGGACGCCCCGTCGCCGCGGGCTCGGGCGCGGCCGGGGCGGGCGCCTCGAGCTCACGCGTCCAGTCGATCGCATCGACATAGAGACCGAGCGGATTCTTCCGCAGCATTTCGACCGAGCGTGGCGGCTTCGTCACGACGGTGAGGATTGCGGTCCAGCGCGCCGAGCCGGCCGGGTTGCCGCGCTCATAGGCAGCTTCGGTCCACTTGACCTGGAACGAGGCCGGCGAAGCGCGCACCACACTGGTGACCTGGACCGAGACCGTCCTCTCGCCGATCCGGGCGAAGGGATTGGCTGTGCGCGCATAGTCGTTGAGCGCGCGGGCGCCGCGATCGGTCACGAAGTCATAGGCGCCGAGCCAGTTCCGCCGCATCAGCACCGGATCGAGCGACACCGAGCGCACATCGGTGATGAAGCGCGCGAGGAACCACGCCATCTGCGGATCGGTCGGCCTGTAGTCGCGCGCAGCGGGTGCGATCGCCTGCGGCTCGCCGAGACTGTCGACCGCGACGACATAGGGCACGACCCTGCTCTGCAGCGATTGCCAGAGAAGGCCTGACGAAAGCCCCGCCGAGAGCAGCAGCCCGCCAAAGGCCATGTATCGCCAGCTGCGTGCCTGCACCCGGGCGGAGCCGATCCGGTCGTCCCACGCCTGGCTCGCACGCTGATAGGGTGTCGTGGGGACCGGGGTCCGGCCGTAACGCTGGGTAGCTCTGCGAAAGTGCATCAGTCGTCCCTTTCCTTGATGTCGGGGGTGGCGGAAGCGCCGCCGCGATCGCCGTCCTTCAATGACTGCAGCGCGACGTGGCGGTGATGGCGCGCGCTCTGTTCGGAGCGCATCTGGCGAGCCCAGGCGGGGGCGGCGTCGCCGCCGCCAGACGAAGCCGCGCCAGCCGGGCGGCCGCTCGTCGTGCCCGCATTCCACGCCGCGTCACGCCCGCGCGCAGCCGCCTGACCAGTGCCGAGCGCCGCCTGGATGCGCTGCCCCGCCGCGCCGCGCGCAGCGGTCGCGACACCCGAGAGCCCGGCGCCGACACTGGCCGAGCCCGA
>JASLBO010000217.1 GCA_030146605.1 Sphingomonas sp.
GGATGACATGCGCGCCAGCGGCGCCCAGCGCCTTGGCGGTGGCGGCGCCAATGCCACGGCTTGCGCCGGTGACGAGCGCGGTCTGGTTCAAAAGTGGCTTGTCGGTCATGGGATTCCGGTACGGGGTGGCTCAGGCCACCCGTTCCTCCAGAAGCGCGAACTGGTCAACCGGCGCGAGCTCGTCCTGGTCGGTGAGCGTGGTCGGATATTCGCCGGTGAAGCAGGCGTCGCAATATTTGGGATGGATGTCGGCGCGGCGCGCCTCGCCCAGCGCCTTGTATAGCCCGTCGATGCTGACGAACGCCAGGCTGTCGGCATGGATGAAGTCGGTCATCCCGCCGACATCGAGCTTGGCGGCCAGCAATTTGGCGCGCTCGGGGGTGTCGACGCCATAGAAGCAGCTGTGCCGCGTCGGCGGCGAGGCAATCCGCATATGCACTTCGGCAGCACCCGCCTCGTGCATCATCTCGACGATCTTGAGGCTGGTCGTGCCGCGCACGATCGAATCGTCGACCAGCACCACGCGCTTGCCCTTGATCAGCTCGCGATTGGCGTTGTGCTTCAATTTGACGCCAAGGTGCCGCACCTTGTCGCCCGGCTGGATGAAGGTGCGGCCGACATAATGCGAGCGGATGATCCCCAGCTCGAATGGAATGCCGCTCTGCTGGGCATAGCCGATCGCCGCGGGGACGCCCGAATCGGGCACCGGCACGATCAGATCGGCGTCGACCGGCGATTCGATCGCCAGCTGCGCGCCGATCGCCTTGCGCACCGAATAGACGCTGCGGTCCTCGGCGATCGAATCGGGGCGCGAGAAATAGACATATTCGAAGATGCACGGCCGCGGCGACATCGGCGGGAAGGGCTTGTGCGAGACGATCTCGCTGCCCTTGACGATCACCAGTTCCCCGGCCTCGACGTCGCGGACATATTCGGCGCCGACCACGTCGAGCGCCACCGTCTCCGAGGCAAAGATGATCGAATCGTCGAGCTTGCCCATCACCAGCGGCCGGATGCCCAGCGGATCGCGGCAGGCGATCATGCCCTCGGGAGTCATCACGATCAGCGAATAGGCGCCCTCGACTTGCTTGAGCGCATCGATGAACCGGTCGATCAGGGTGCGATATTGCGAAGTGGCGACGAGGTGAATGATCACTTCGGTGTCGCTGGTCGACTGGAAGATCGCGCCGCGCCGGACGAGGTCCTTGCGCAGCCGCATCGCGTTCGAGATGTTGCCGTTATGCGCGATCGCGAAGCCGCCGCTCGCCAGCTCGGCATAAAGCGGCTGGACGTTGCGGATCGCCGTGTCGCCGGTGGTGGCGTAGCGGACATGCCCCGCGGCGGTGGTGCCGGAGAGGCTGCGAATCACGTCGTCGCGGTCGAAATTGCCGGCGACGTGCCCCATCGCGCGATGCGTGTGGAACTGGTGGCCGTCCCAGCTGGTTATCCCCGCCGCCTCCTGGCCGCGGTGCTGGAGCGCGTGGAGCCCCAATGCCACCAGCGCAGCTGCGCCTTCGGAATTGGATACGCCGAAAATGCCGCATTCTTCACGCAGCTTGTCATCGTCAAACGGGTGTGTGGTAAGCATCAGCCCTCAAGGGGTTGGGAACTCTCGAGGGCCATATAGGCAGTCCCGCGCGGTTTGTCGCCGGTTTGTCACGAGGAAATGAACCGGCGCGGGGTTTCGCCCGTTTTTCAAGGCGAAAGGAGCCGGTAATGGCCAAGGATCACGGATCGCAGATCAAGGACGACACGTTTTACGAGAAGCTGCTCGACGAGGGCGCATCGAAGGAAAAGGCGGCGCGAATCGCCAATGCCAGGGCCGCCGGGACGCTCGATCATGAAAGCACCCGGCTCGAGGATCGTCCGAAGGAGGACCTCTATGACGAGGCCAGGGAGATCGGCATCGAAGGGCGCTCGAAGATGGACAAGGACGAATTGATCGAGGCGATTCGCGGGCATTGACGCTGGTGCGGCTCAGGCCCTCCCCCGACCCCTCCCGCAAGCGGGAGGGGAGCGCATTGGGCGAACGTCGCGATTCCTTCGCTCCCCTTCCGCGAAGCGGGAGGGGTCGGGGGAGGGCTCTTCCGTGATTTGGACGACCTGGCTAGAGCGTACGGGTGACCGACAACCGCGACACCAGCCTCACCCTGAACCCCAGATACGATGCCGCCGGCCTGATCACCGCGGTGGCCACCGACGCATCGACTGGCGAACTGCTCATGCTCGCCCATATGAATGCCGAGGCGCTGGCGGCCACCCTCGCCACCGGCGAGGCGCATTTCTGGTCGCGCAGCCGCGGCCGGCTGTGGAAGAAGGGCGAGAGTTCGGGCCACGTCCTCCGCGTGATCGAGGCGCGGATCGATTGCGACCAGGACGCGCTGTGGCTCAAGGTCGAACCCGCCGGTCCCGCCTGCCACACCGGCGAGCACAGCTGCTTCTTCCGCCGGATCGAGGACGGCAGGCTGGTCCGCGACGCATGAGGGCGCTCGCTCTGGCGCTGCTGGTCGCCGGCTGCTCGGGCGGGCAAGGCGGCGGCAATGCCCAGGCGCCGCAGGACCTCGAAAGCGCCGCCATCGAGCGCGGCCTCGTCCGCGATCCCGATGACGGCGACGTGACCGGCCTCTATGCCCGCGACACCGACCGCATCTGCGTGGTGCGCGCGGGCTCGGCGTACCGGATCGGTGCCTATGTCGATTATGGCGACCGCATCACCTGCAGCGGGGCGGGCAGTGTCGAGCGCAACGGCGCGACGCTCCGGGTCGCGCTGGGCAAAGACGGGTGCACCTTCGACGCGCAATATGACGGCGAGCGGATCAAATTCCCCGGCACGCTTCCGGATGCCTGCAAGCAGCTCTGCGCCCGCCGTGCCTCGTTCACCGGGCTCGAGGTGGCGCGCCTGAGCGAATCGGCCGCCGAAGCCGCCGCGATGCGCGACGCGGGCGGGCGGCGGCTGTGCGGGGAGTGATGCAGCTATCCCGTTCGTGCTGAGCTTGTCGGAGCACCGTTCTTCCTCCTTCGCGCTGCAGAAAAGAAGAACCGCCCTTCGACAAGC
>JASLBO010000272.1 GCA_030146605.1 Sphingomonas sp.
CGGGCCGGCGGGCTGCTGACCTATGGCATTCCTGGGTTCAAGCTCGAAAAGCATGTCGTCATGCGCCGGGTCGAACGGCTGGCCGAGGCGGGTATCGTCTTCCACACCAGCTTCGAAGTCGGCCGCGACGCGACGATGGAGCAATTGCGCGCAAGGCACGACACGGTGCTGATCGCCACGGGCGTCTACAAGGCGCGCGGGATCAAGGCGCCGGGCGTCGGCGCCTCGGGCGTGGTCGAGGCGCTCGACTATCTGACGGCTTCGAACCGCAAGAGCTTCGGCGATTCGGTGCCTGCGTTCGACGACGGCAGCCTGAATGCCGACGGCAAAAATGTCGTGGTGATCGGCGGTGGCGACACCGCGATGGATTGCGTGCGCACCGCGATCCGCCAGGGCGCGGCGTCGGTGAAGTGCCTCTATCGCCGCGACCGCGCCAACATGCCGGGGTCGCAGCGCGAAGTCGCCAATGCCGAGGAGGAAGGCGTCGAGTTCGTCTGGCTCTCGGCCCCTGAGGCGTTCGACGGCAGCGACAAGGTGAGCGGGGTGCGCGCATCGAAGATGCGGCTCGGCGCGCCCGATGCCTCGGGCCGCCGCGCGCCCGAAGTCGATCCGGGCGGGGCATTCCAGCTGCCGGCCGATCTGGTGATCAAGGCATTGGGCTTCGAGGCCGAGGATCTGCCGAAGATGTTCGGCGCAGAGGGGCTCGGCGTCACGCGCTGGGGAACGCTGCGCACCGACGGCAAGTCGATGATGACCAGCCTCGAGGGTGTGTTCGCGGCGGGCGATATCGTCCGCGGCGCCAGCCTCGTGGTATGGGCAATCCGCGACGGGCGCGATGTCGCGGCGCATATGCACGCGTGGATGCGCGCCAAAGCGAAGGCAGCCAGCGAGAAAGTGGCTGCATGATAGCGTGTCTTCCCTGGCTGATCGCGGCCGTGACAATGCCGATGCCGCTATGGGCGGCCGCCCCGATCCCACCGGCCGCGACGGCGCAGTCCGCCCGCCTCGAACAGTTGCTCGACCTTCTGGTGGGCGAGCAGGAAGTGGTGACCGCCGCCGCCTCGAACTTCGACGCGTCATTCGACCAGTCGTTCGACGCCAACGGCGGCAGCGCATTGGAAGCGCAGTTTCCCGGCGTCAGAAAGGCTACTGCCGGCGCCGGACGGGCCGCGATGATCGCGCTGCTGCGAGAAAACTACGCGACCCTGCGCGGGATCGCCCGTGGCATGATCCGCGACGGCATGACGGACGCGGAGATCGAAGACGCGATTCGTTTCTATGCTTCTCCCACCGGCCGGAAAATGATCTCCGCGGTTGCAACCCGAATCCGCGGTACCACCGTAGCCCAGCTCCAGGCATCGGCCGGTGACGCTGCCGTTCAGGCAATGGGCCCCGAGGACCAACCCGCGTTGTTGGCATTCATGGGCACCGATGCTTTCAGGAAAATCGCTGTGCTCGGGCCCCGGATGCAGCAGGCATCTGTCGATTGGGGCCAGAAACTGATCGTCGCCAATACCCCGCGCCTGAGGACAGCCGCCGTGGAAGCCATGCAGGCACATATGCGCAAGCTTCCTCTCAAGGCGGGAGGCGCCAAACCATGATAGATCCCATGGAAACCGGACACGTCCGTCTCGCTCGCACCGACGGCTCGATCGATGGCCAGCCAATACGCCGCCACCCCGCAAAGCGGCTAAACCGGCTGATGCCGGCAATCGCTCTGGCGCTCGCTTTGCCCGGTGCTGCATTGGCGCAGGCCGCACCACAAGCGACGCCGGATTCCGCGCGGTTGCAGGTCGCCGACAAGGTTGTGGCGAAGCTCGTCCCGCAGGGAACGTATCTGCGGATGATGCGCGATGCCTTCCCGCAAATGATGGACGCGATGATCGCCCGGATGAGCGGGATGACCGCAGCCGATCTCGGCGAGAAGGACAAGAGCGGCAAGACGCTCGAGCAGATGGCGGCCGAGAAGGACCCCGCCTTTCGCGAGCGCATGACGATCCTCACTCGCGTGATGGGCGAGGAAATGGGCAAGCTGATGGACAGGCTCGAGCCGCGCGTCCGGGTGGCGCTCGGCAAGTCCTTCGCGCGGCGTTTCACGCTCCTGCAATTGAACGATCTCGACGCCTTCTTCGCCACGCCGTCGGGAGCCGCGTTCGCGAAGGATTATCTGCTGACCTTCATGGATCCCGAGATGATGCAGGAAATGTCGGCATCGATGCCCGAGATGATGCGCGCCATGCCTGCGATCATGGCGCGCGTCGAGAAAGAGACGGCGCACCTGCCGCCGCCGCCCAAGCCCGAGACCAGCGATGACCAATGAAACCGAACGCACCCGCCTCGCCCGCGAAGGCATGTACCGCCCCGAATATGAAGGCGACGCCTGCGGCGTAGGCATGGTCGCGGCGACCGACGGGCAGCCGTCGCGCCGCGTCGTCCAGTCGGCCATCGATGCGCTCAAGGCGGTGTGGCACCGCGGCGCAGTCGACGCCGACGGCAAGACCGGCGATGGCGCCGGGATCCATGTCGACCTGCCGGTGCGCTTCTTCGACGATGCGATCGCCGCCGGCGGGCACCGCGTGCTGCCGAATCGCCTCGCCGTGGGCATGATCTTCCTGCCGCGCACCGATCTGGGGGCGCAGGAAGCGTGCCGCACGATCGTCGAATCGGAGATCATCGAGGCCGGCTACACCATCTATGGCTGGCGGCAGGTGCCGGTCGACGTGCGGGTGATCGGGATGAAGGCGCAGACGACTCGGCCCGAGATCGAGCAGATCATGATCGCCGGGCCGCTGCCGGGTGCGGTCGATGCCGCCGAGTTCGAGAAGAACCTGTATCTGATCCGACGCCGGATCGAGAAGCGCGTGATCGCGGCGCAGATCAGCGGCTTCTACATCTGCTCGCTGTCGACGCGTTCGATCATCTACAAGGGGCTGTTCCTCGCCGAGAGCCTTAGCGAATTCTATCCGGATCTAAAGGATGAGCGCTTCACCAGCCGGGTGGCGATTTTCCACCAGCGTTATTCGACCAACACCTTCCCGCAATGGTGGCTGGCGCAGCCGTTCCGCTGCCTTGCGCACAATGGCGAGATCAACACGATCCGCGGCAACAAGAACTGGATGCTCAGCCACGAGATCAAGATGGCGAGCCTCGCCTTCGGCGAGCAATCGGAGGACATCAAGCCGGTGATTCCGGCGGGCGCTTCCGATACCGCCGCGCTCGACGCGGTGTTCGAGGCGATCTGCCGCTCGGGGCGTGACGCGCCGACCGCCAAATTGATGCTGGTGCCCGAGGCGTGGGACGACAATACCCCCGCCAGCCACCTGTCGATGTACAAATATCTGGCGAGCGTGATGGAGCCGTGGGACGGCCCCGCCGCGCTGGCGATGACCGACGGCCGCTGGGCGGTGGCGGGCGTGGACCGCAATGCGCTGCGCCCCTTGCGCTACACCCAGACTTCAGATGGTCTGCTGATCGTCGGCTCGGAGACGGGCATGGTTCAGATCTCCGAATCGAGCGTGGTCGCCAAAGGGCGGATGGGTCCGGGGCAGATGATCGCGGTCGATCTGGACAGGGGC